>CASBQH010000188.1 GCA_949127695.1 Synechococcales cyanobacterium PMM_0073 | reverse complement strand
GTCGTGAACTGAAGCCAGAATGGGATGACAGCAGCAATTGTGCCAGCGACGGGCAAGCCTTTGCGCCAGATGGCAGGACTCAGAAACAGTCCAGCCAGTCCGTAGCTGCCCAGCAAAAACAGCACGCCCGGAATTTGCTCAAAAGCCAGCAGCCAGCGCGTCGCTAAGGCGAGTCCCTCGCTGCCCAATAGCAAAACCAGCGGCCAGAGCCGCATTTGCAGCGTCAACGCAGGCAGCGGACGGCGAATCGCTAGACCGCCAATCAGCAGTGCGACAGCGGCCAAAAAAAGCTGGTTAAATCGGGGGATCTCCAGCAGCGACTGACCAAACCAGGCCAGCGTCGAGGCATTTAGCCAGAGCCAGCTCAAAATTAGCAGGCCGATGAATAGCGGGTTCAGTCGTTCTGTGGTTTGAAATTTGTCTCCGGCCAGATCTTTGGCCAGATCTTTGGCCAGATCTCCGGCCAGCGCTTTGGCCATCGGAGGTTGGGCTAAATCACGCATGATGCGTTGCTCTCCTTAAAACAATAGACGCTTCGACTACGCTTCAGGTGGCCGGACTGGCGGCTCGCCTGGGATGCCCCGATTGAAATTGAAATTAGGATGCCTTGATGTAATGCCTGATGTGATATCAGTATCAAAAGTTTCCTTAACTACAGAGGGGCTGGTTACAATTCCTGAAACAACTCAAAATCTAGGGATAGGAACTTTGGTCGATAGCTGTTAGGTTTTTAAGAGTAAGACCCCTAGATTTCTAATTTGGTATGCAACTCATGCTTTGGCCCGGTAAGCCCTATCCGCTAGGAGCCGCCTGGGATGGGGAAGGCACCAACTTTGCCCTGTTTTCCGAGCAGGCGACTCAGGTAGAGCTATGCCTGTTTGATGCGGGAGGGCACGAAACCCGGATTTCGCTAGTTGAAGTCAGCAATTTTGTCTGGCATGGCTATGCGCCGTTTGTCAAACCCGGCCAGCGCTACGGCTTTCGGGTCGATGGCCCCTATGATCCCAAGGCGGGGCAGCGGTTTAATCGGCATAAGCTGCTAATTGACCCCTACGCCAAAGCCCTAGAAGCCGACATTGAGTTTGGGGAAGAGATTTTCGGCTACTGCTGGGATCATCCCGACGGCGACTTTTCGTTCTCGGAGCTAGACAGCGCCGACTACGTGCCCAAAGCCATTGTGATCGACGAGTTGTTTGACTGGGGCGAAGATGCGCTCTTGCAAACCCCGTTCCACGAGACGGTAATTTACGAGACGCATGTGCGCGGCTTCACCCAGCTTCACCCGGATATCCCTGAAAAGCTGCGCGGCACCTATGCGGGGCTGGCACATCCGGCGGCGATTGCTCACCTGAAGCAATTGGAGATCACCGCCGTTGAGCTGTTGCCCGTGCATCACTTTATGGCGAATCCCGGCCACCTGGCCAAGCAGGGGCTACGCAACTACTGGGGCTACGATTCGATCTGCTATTTGGCTCCCTATTCTGGCTACAGCGCCAGCGGCACACAAGGCCAGCAGGTGGTGGAATTTAAGCAGATGGTGAAGACGCTGCACGCAGCCGGGATCGAGGTAATTCTGGATGTCGTCTACAACCACACGGGCGAAGGCAACCATTTGGGGCCGACCCTTTCGCTGCGCGGCATCGACAACAGCGCCTACTACCGCTTGGTCGAAGATAACCTGCACTACTACATGGACTTCACGGGCTGCGGCAACTCGCTGAATGTGCGGCATCCGCAGGTGCTGAAGCTAATCATGGACAGCCTGCGCTACTGGGTGCTGGAAATGCATGTAGATGGCTTCCGGTTTGACCTGGCCTCAGCGCTAGCCCGCGAGCTGTACGCCGTAGATCGCCTCTCCGCTTTCTTTGACATTATCCATCAAGACCCGGTGCTGGCCGACGTAAAGCTGATTGCCGAACCCTGGGACGTGGGCGAAGGCGGCTATCAGGTGGGCGAATTTCCGCTGCTCTGGTCAGAATGGAACGACAAATACCGCGACACGGTGCGCGACTTCTGGCGCGGCGAAGATAGCCTGCTGGCTGACTTTGCCTATCGCTTCACCGGCAGCTCCGATCTGTACCAAAACGATGGCCGCAACCCCAGCGCCAGCATCAACTTTATTACGGCACATGACGGCTTTACGCTGCGCGATTTGGTCAGCTACAACGACAAGCATAACGAGGCCAACGGCGAAGAAAACCGCGACGGCAGCAGCCATAACGGCTCCTGGAACTGCGGCGTAGAAGGTGAAACCGACGACCCCAAAATTTTGCAACTTCGGCAGCAGCAGCAGCGCAATTTTCTGGTGACGCTCTTGCTCTCTCAGGGCGTGCCGATGCTGCTGTATGGCGACGAAATGGGGCGCTCGCAGGGCGGCAACAATAATCCCTACTGCCAAGACAACGAAATTTCCTGGGTGGACTGGAGCTTAGAACCTCCGGATCAGGCGCTGCTAAATTTCAGCAAAGCGCTAATTGAGTTTCGGCGGCTGCATCCGGTGTTTCGGCGG
>CASBQH010000187.1 GCA_949127695.1 Synechococcales cyanobacterium PMM_0073 | reverse complement strand
GTCGTCATAGAGCGCCGTCAGCTGGCTGATTTCCCATTTCGCCGCCTTGTCTTTGAGCTGGTCAAAGTTGAGCAGCGCCAGCGGATGCACCTTAATGTGATTGGCGATAATAAACTCAGTCCGCGCCAGCCCCACGCCGTCGCTGGGCAGCATTGAGAGCCGAAACGCCTCCTGCGGATTGCCCACGTTCATCAGCACTTTTGTCCGCGTTTTGGGCAGTTCGTTCAGCTGCACTTCTTCAATTTCAAACGGCACTAGCCCGCTATAAACCTGCCCCGCTTCACCTTCCGCACAGCAGACCGTCACCTCCTGCTCGTCATGCAGCGTTTCGGTGGCGTTATCGCAGCCGACAATCGCCGGAATTCCCAGCTCGCGGGCAATAATCGCCGCATGGCAGGTGCGCCCGCCCTGATTGGTAATCACAGCGCTGGCTTTTTTCATAATCGGCTCCCAGTCTGGATCAGTCCGGCCTGTCACCAGCACTTCGCCCGCCTGAAACTCCTCCAGCTTTCGCACGTCCATAATCACCCGCACCTTGCCCTGACCAATCATTTCGCCCACTGCCCGTCCGGTTAGCAGCGACTCAGGCTTGCCGTCAGGCTTGAGCTGATAGGTTTTGAGAATATTGCTGGCCTTCTGCGAATGTACCGTTTCAGGCCGCGCCTGCACAATAAACAGCTCGCCCGTCTGGCCATCTTTCGCCCATTCAATATCCATCGGCGTATAGGAGCCGCGCACCGCCGTATAGTGATCTTCAATTGTGCAGACCCATTCGGCCAGCTGCAAGATTTCGGTTTCTGCTAAGGCATACTGCGCCTGATCAAATTTAGAAACCGGAATATTTACCGTGGCTTTGCTGCCGCCAATGTCATAGATCATTTTGATCTTCTTGCTGCCCAGCCGCTTGTCCAAAATTGGGCGAAATCCTTGCTTCAGCGTTGGCTTAAACACCACATATTCATCTGGATTGACCGTTCCCTGCACAACAGTTTCACCCAAACCGTAGGCGGCTGTAATCAGCGCAGCGTTCTTAAATCCGCTCTCGGTGTCAATCGAAAACATCACGCCTGAAGTCGCTAAATCAGAGCGCACCATTTTTTGCACGCCCACCGACAGCGCCACATCAAAATGGTCAAAGTTTTTTAGCGTCCGGTAGGAGATTGCCCGGTCGGTGAACAACGAGGCAAAGCACATATGGCAGGAGGTCAAAACGCCTTGAATGCCCTGCACGTTCAGGTAAGATTCTTGCTGTCCGGCAAAGCTGGCATCAGGCAAGTCTTCGGCAGTGGCGCTGGAGCGCACGGCCACATCGACACCGCGATAATTGCTGCGGCGCGGCTCAACTTCTAGCGAGTCATCGGGGTCAAGACTAATGCCATAATATTGGCTGAGCTGCATGTAGGCTTCGACAATTTCGGCTTCTAGCTCTGGCGGAAACGGCATATCTAAAATTAGCGTCCTTGCCTGCTGTCCGCGCTGCCGCAAATTGTCAATATCGTTTACGTCCAAATCGCTCAGCAGCCGTCGCAGCCGTTGCTCTAAGCCCGCCTGCTGAATAAAATAGCGAAAGGCGTGAGCCGTGACAGCAAAGCCCGTCGGCACATTCACGCCTTTAGGCACAAGCTGCTGGATCATTTCACCCAGCGAGGCATTTTTGCCGCCCACCAGATTTACATCTGCCATGCCAACTTGATTTAACCAGAGTACGAAAGCGGTGGTGCGGTCAGCGCTATTGCTCAAAACAGTTCCAGAAATGCCAGTTGTAATCATGAGTTTTTCTCCTAATATCATCCTCATCTCAAATGAGAAATCAAACAGTATACGTTTTGTAAACAATTCACGCGGCAGTTTACGCAGCTGTCAGCGACCCGTGGGGTGTAGGGTAAAACTGCTCACTGATAAAGCACAAGGGGAAGCACAAGGTTAAATCGAGCTTGCTCGACTCAACCTATTATTTAAAGCCTAGCGAAATAAATGTATTCTGTGAACTTAAAACTATCTAAAGATTTAAGTCGAATGATTTAAACTGATGTGGCGGTGCGGCGGTGCAGCGGGCGCAAAACGGTATCCCCTCTTACCAACCGCTTTACATTTCGTGATTAAATTCAGTAAATAGAGGCAAGCTTGAGTCCAGAAGCGCGAAACAGGAGCGAAACAGCGTGAATGCAGCAGAACAGGCGATTGGTCTGGCGGTCGCCACCAAAATTGCGGCTCTGGTGAATCTGTTTAAGTCTCACTTCCCAGATGCCAAGGCCGACCTGAAACCCTGGTCTAACGACCGAGACACCCGCGACTTGATCGATCCTGACTCGATTGATATTGCCTTTCATTTGCCGGGATGGAGCCGCACGCTCCAGAGCCGTAGCGTGTTGGTGCAGATTCGGTTTTATGACGATCCGGCCACCGACCGCCGCCGCTTAATTGGCCTGGAAGCAGCTGGCTTTACGCATTCTGGCGAGCAGTGGCGACTCTCCACCATTGACAGCTGGCAGTTTCGGGGACAGGTCGAGCCAAATGCAGCCATGCAGGAAAAACTGCGGCAGTTCTGTCGGCAGGTGTTTGAACTCTTTAACGCCATAGAAACGCCATAGATGAGTGAGCCAATCGACTAGAGCGCGGCAGACAGCCTGAAGAACTGTCCTAAAAGTGTGAGCAACTGGAGAAAAGGCGTTTAAGGTAGGCTAAGACAATTTTGTCTTACTCCTACTTTGCTGCTCTCGCTGCGCTATGGTTTCGATGCGTTTATCCTCTGCCTCTTCCACCGTGCAATCCCGCTGTTCTCCCTGGCTGACGCCGTTAGCCTATCGACTAGGCTCTTGGCTGCTGCCTGCCTATTTCCGCCTGCAAGTCATCGGTCAAGAGTATCTGCCCCGAGCTGGCGCAGTAATTCTGGCTCCCACCCATCGTTCACGCTGGGATGCGCTGCTGGTGCCCTATGCCGCAGGCCGCTATGCCACCGGGCGCGATATTCATTTTATGGTGACGATTGATGAAGTGAAGGGGCTACAAGGCTGGCTGATTCGCCGCCTGGGTGGCTTTGCCGTCAATCCACGCCAGCCCGCCATTGCTAGCCTGCGCCACGGCCTAGAGGTGCTGCAAAATCGCGAAATGCTGGTGATTTTCCCAGAAGGCGGCATCTTTAAAGATGGACAGGTGCATCCGCTGAAGCCGGGACTAGCCAGACTGGCGCTGCAAGCGGAGGCCAGCCAGCCTGATCTCAACCTGCAAATTGTGCCGATTCATTTGAGCTACAGTCAGGAAATTCCGAGCTGGGGCTGTGAGGTCACGGTGCAGATTGGCCAGCCGCTTCAGGTGACTCACTACGGCCAGCAGCCCGTCAAGCTTGCGGCCAAGCAGCTCACCCATGATTTAACTCAGGCGCTTGACCAGCTGGCGGAGTTACCCCTCGCGGTCGCTGCTCTCTAAGGTGGGCAGATGCACGGTCAGCATCGTCCAACCCGCCTGACTGTCTGCTTCAATCCAGCCTTGTAACGTCTCCACTAGCTTTTTGATCAGCGCTAGCCCCAGCCCCGTGCCGCCCTGCTGCCAGGGGTCGCTCTTGGGAATGCGGTAGAACTTCTCAAACATGCGCGGAATTTCGCTAGCCGGGATTTCTGCCTGGTTGCTGATCTTAAAGGTGGTGACGGGCAGCCGCTCTGCGGCTAGATTCAGCTTAAACTGACGCGGATCAGCATCGGGACTATAGCTGACCTCTAGCCGAATTTCGCCGTCGGGTGAGGTATATTTGCAGGCGTTGTTCAATAGCTCAGCCAGGATGCGCTCTAGGCTCTTGCGGTCTGAGCTGACGCTGGGAGTTTCGATTGGCACAATCACACTGAGGTGCTGCTGCCGACTCTGGGCGCGTGAGGCAAACGGCGCAATAATGCTAGGAATCCAGTCCTGGAGCTGAATCGGTTCTGGCGAGATCCGGTAAGAGTCGTTTTCCAGGCGCTGGAGATCGAGCAGGTCATTGATTAGCTCAATTTCGCGGCTGCATTCAGCCTCCAGAATCTCCAGGTAGCACTGCTGGCGCTCCGAGTTGGGGGCGGTTCGCAGCATATGAATCGCCATTTTAATGTTGGAGAGCGGCGTCCGCAGCTCATGCGAAACCGTGCTGAGGAAGTCATCTTTGAGCTGGTTGAGATGCTCTAGCACCGCCACTTCGGCCTGCACTTCGGCATAGAGGCGGGCTTGGCGAATGGCAATTGAGCATTGGTTGGCCACCTGCTTCACCAACCGAATATCTTGGTCGCTAAAGGCATGGTCCTCGTGGTGCAGCACCCAAAGATCGCCAATTACGCCCTGATCATCCAGAATTGGGCAGGCCAAGGCTGATACTGTGCCGCGCTCTGGGTTGGGAATCAGCGAACAAAACTGAAAGCATTCGCCCTGCAACAGCTGACTATACAGCTCCTGGGTGGTCGAGAACTTGGCGATCCGGCCTTGATAGGGCGATAGGAAGCTCGTGTATTCATAGCAAGTGGTGGAAGTGCCCTGCTCTAGATCGTAAAGCGAGGCATTGCAGCCCCGCACCTTCATCACGATAGCCAGCTCGCGAATCGCCGCTTGCAAAATTAAATCCACATCCAGGCTATCGCGCACCCGATCGGTGATCCGCTTCAGGGATGCCTCAAACTCATAAGCCTGCTGGAGCTGTTGGGTGCGGGCCTGCACCTCGCTTTCCAAATGGTCGTTGAGATGCTGGATTTCGTGGTGTAGCCCAGAATGGTGAATTGCGATGGCCAACTGCGGCGTCAGCTGTTCGAGCAGGTGAATTTCGTCAGGCTGCCACTGCCGCAGCCCAGCTTGATGCACCGAAAGCACGCCCCAAAGCTGCTCGTCGCGCATGATTGGCACAGCCAGCCTCGCCTGAGCCGAAAGCAGCTTGTCGCTAGCTCGCAGCGGCTGCTCTAGAAGCTGCGAGCATTCATTCAGCCCCTGCCGATAGCGATCAAGCCGGGAGGCTGTCCAGATCTCGCGTAGCTCTAGCCCCAGATTGGAGCAATAGCTGGTGGCGACTGCTTCAGCAACGGCAACCACGCTGCCATCTGGGTAGCAGCGCTCCACCCAAACCTGATCAGCCTGCAAAAACTGGCGAATTTCAACGACCGCCACGCTGAGCATAAAAAACAGATCTGAGGATTGAAAGACTTGCAGGGCAATTTTGTTAATCAACCGCTCTCGCTCTAGCTGGCGCAGCAGTTCGACCTGAGTGGATGCCGCTGCGTCATAGCCTCCTGAGGCATAGCCTGACGCCTGTTTCGGCTCTGAAGCTGGATGCCGCAGTGGAGCATCCAGCTCACGAGGCTTAAAGCGCAATGCCTTGTCCGGTTCAGGAGGATTCATGCGGGTCAGGATTGAGATTTAAGGAACAGGGGAATCGAACTCACTCACTCTTAAGCTGGGCTGAAGAGCTGCATTCACGCTTTTGCAAGGCTTTTGCAGGCTTTTGCATTGCTTTTACAGTCTAGGCACCAGAGGGACAGCCTGTCAGCTAAGAGAAGCACAGTTTACCGCTTAAGCGGTGATTCAGAAAACCGTAGCCCTGCGGGTCGATGTGATCTGCTTAGCCATCCGCTGCCAGCAGGGGCTGAAGATCAAGGCGTTCGCCCGGTCTAGGCGTGAGCAACTTCGTTTGAGACTGCTGCTGCGCCAGCGTTTGCCGCAGTTCCTCTGGACTGCCTTGGGTGTTTAATACCGCAACCAGCAGACCGCTGAAGGCCACATCGCCGCCGGCTGCGGAAGGCAAAAATACCTTAGGCTGGAGCCACTCTGCCACCGCAGCCGCACTGCTGCGACCTTTAACAATTGCTCCCAGCAGCGGAATTGCCAGATCAACCACAGGCGCAATGACCACATCCACTGGCGCATGGGCTTTCAGCGCTGCCGCATGATGGCCGTGCGGCTCGTAGTAGAGCTGAATCCCAGTCTCCAGATCTTTCAGCAAATAGCCATTCTCAACCAGCAGCGGGCCAATCGGCGAACCGGGCATCGCCTGAATTTGCAGCCGCTCGTGCAGCGTATAGCTTTCGCCATGCGCCAAGGCCGTCACCTGACCGTAGCCCAAACCTATCGCTACTTTTGCCCCATTGGGCGAGGCCACTACCGGCAGATTGTGATCCAGCGCTTTCAACGTTTCAGGATGGGCATGGTCTTCTAGCCCCTGAGAGAGCAGCAGCAGATCAATCGCTTCAGGTATGGGACGAGGCTGCTGATGGTCGCCTTTGATCAGCCAAGGCAAATTGTTGAACACCAGCGATCCAGTCAGCCAAGGGTCAAGTAGAATGCGCTGATCGGCCATTTCAATCAGCCAGGAGTTGTTGTCTAACCAGGTTAGGTGCATAGCAAGTCAGAGGCATAGGGCGCGATCCGTATTGTAGCGAAGCCCAGAGTCCTCACAAGGCTAGCCTGCGGTGCTACGCTCGGTTTTATCAAGAGAAACCTGGCAGCAGAACTACAAAAAATCCCTCATGAGGCATAGGGCAATCCCTGGCTTCTGGTGGAGCCAGTTTGCCAGTGAGAATCGCTACCTTGACAGAAAAGCGATTTAAAACTGGAGGCGAAGGATATGGCGAGCAATCAGACTTCTGGCAATCAGACTTCTGGC
>CASBQH010000186.1 GCA_949127695.1 Synechococcales cyanobacterium PMM_0073 | reverse complement strand
GCAGCTGAAGCCCCAGCCGCAAGCCGAGGCTGAAGCGACCAATGCGCCGCTCATTCAAAAATCAGACTACCCGCTCGACTGGTCGCGTTCGGCCATGGCGCTGCATAACCAGATTCGCGGCTTTTATCCCAATTGCAGCACGACGCTGCGCGACCTGGGGCTAAAAGTGAGCGCGACGCTGCCGCTGAGCCAAGCTGAGACTCCAGAACTCTCGTCGGGAGCAGAACTCACCGCCCTGCTCGACCAGATCGCGCAGCTGCAAGCAACTCAGCCTGAGCTAACCAGACCGGGTAAGGTGGTGGGTCTGTTCAAAAATCAGGGCGCGGTGATTCAGACGGGGGAGGGGCTATTGCTGCTGCAAGCGGTGCAGCTGGCGGGTAAACGAGCGCAGTCAGGCTGGGATTTTGCCAACGGGACAAGGCTACAGATCGGGGAAAGCCTGGGCGAAAATCTGGGCGAGAATGCTAGCGCGGCTGAGGCGTAGCCTGCATTCTCGCCAGCCGATGGACGCCAGCTTCCGCAATAATTTGATATTGATCAGGTGTGATCCCCGCCTCGCGCAGCTTGGTAGGGCGACCAATCAGCAGCAGCGAACCGGGCTGGTTTGGCCGAGCCAGCCTGCGCTTCAGCTTTGTCAGCCGCTCTGAGACTTCGCTGGGAGCCGCAATATAGATAATCGGTCGCTGCGTGTAAAACACGAGGCTGGGCTTGCGATAGCCAATCATCACCACTGGCTCTTCGGGCTGCTGCACTTGCAGAATCGTCTGGGCCAGCTGACGCAGCGGCAGCTGGCGCTGGGTGTCGATGATGCTCATTACAGGCAGCAGAGTCACCAGCAGAAACAGCAGCCAGCCCGCCAGCTGGACGCTCCAGATCCAGCGGCTTTGGCGCAGCAACAGCAAAATTAGCGCGGCGATCGCCACCGTCAGCCAAATGATCCCGCCCCAGAGCACCAAGCCAGACTGCTGAACTTGCTCAGCCAGCTGCGGCATTTCTGGCTCGTTGCCCATCCAGTTAGGACTGAGCCATACCGCCCCAGCCAGCAGCAGCGCCAGCCCAATATTTACCCAGTGGCTGATCCTAATTGCGCGACTGGCCGGAAGATTTGCCGCAAAGCCCGCATACTGATCGCTCCAAAACAGCCCAACCAAAATCGCCGCTGCGGGCAGCAAAGGCAGCATATAGCTGGGCAGCTTGGTGGCCGCCATCGTAAAAAAGCCGAACACTACCGCAAACCAGATCAGCGCAAATAATCCCAGATGGGTCGAGCGCGGCTGGGCGCGCCAGTCGCGGATGCGCCAAAACCGCAGGCGGGCAATCGCCACCGGCAAATAGACCGACCAAGGCAGAAAGGCAATGGGCACCACCGCCAGATAAAACCAGAACGGAGCCCAGTGGCTATTCACCACCCGCGTAAACCGCTCCAGGTTGTGATAGCCAAAAAACGACTCAATATAGGCTTCGCCGTTGGCGCGAATCACCAAAATATACCAGGGCAGCGTGATCAGCCCAAACAGCAGCCCGCCCCGCAGCAGCTTCATCTCCCGCAGCAGGCTGAGGCTGTTGGTATAGAGCAAGAAGGCCAGAATAATCAATCCGGGCAGCAGCGCTCCAATCGGGCCTTTAGCTAAAACCGCCAGCCCGCTCAAGCCATACATTGCCCCATACCAGCGGCCAGCCTGCGCCCGATTTGGCAGGGCATAGCCCCAAAAAAAGGCCAGCAGCGCCCCGCCCATGCAGCCGCTCAGCAGCATATCTGAGACGCCAATTCTGCCCCAGGCCATCGTTTGCAGATTTAAAACCATCAGCGCTGCGCCAATCCAGGCCGAGCGGCGGCGGCTCTGGTCAGCTGCATCAGGAGACGTATTAAGAGCGGCATCAGGGCGCGGTAGACCAAATCGCCGCAGCGTCCAAAAGCCAAACAGCGTCAGCAGCGTGGCCGAGAGCGCCGACGGTAGCCGCACTGCCCATTCATTTACGCCCAGCAGCTGATAGCAAATGGCCATCAGCCAATAGATCAACGGCGGCTTATCAAACCGGGTCGCTCCATTGAAGTAAGGCGTTACCCAGTCGCCGGTGAGCTGCATCTGGCGGGCGGCTTCTGCAAACAGCGGCTCTGTCTCATCCAGCAGCCCCGTACTGCCCAACTGGAGCCAGACTGCCGCACCCGTCACCAGCGCCAGCCAGAGCGCCGCCCAGAGTATCCCCCAGATGCCTGAGCCTGCCCAGAACTGCGGTAAAGACTGCTGCAACGATTGAATCAGGCGTTCAGGTTTGAAGCTCATGCAGAATCAGGCCGGACGGCTACCCTCGAATCATCAGACCTTACTTTAACTGGAAAGCGGCCTGAATCTATACAGCGCCATACAGCGCCATACAGCGCCATACAGCTCAAGGCAGCTCAAGGCTGGAGCGACAAGATCCAGGCTTGCTGCTCGCTATTCCAGGTGGGTAGCTCAGTTTTGCCCACCACATAGGGTCCCCAATAGCGCCGCGAGCCATCTTGGGCAAAGGCAACCAGCACATCACCGCTGCTCAGCTTTAGCCCACCGCTGGGCAATGACATGATTAAGCCTTTGGCAGCTCCTTCTTCGGGGGCAAAGTCCCAGTGAACCGGCTGGGTAAATTGGGGTTGTTCGGCGGGCGATGCCTGCTGGTAGAGCAATGCCACCCGCACGGGATAGTCGGTTTGGTTACTCACACGCAGTCCGCCTTGGACGTTAGCGGGCGCGGCGGCAGGGCTAGGCAAGGGTGCGGTGACGGGCGGCGGCAGGGCAACAGAAGGCTGTGGGCTGGGCGAGCGAGCGATACTGCTGTCGGGCTGGCTAGGAGCAAGATCTGAGGCTCGATCTAGAGGGGAACGATCTAAGGGCGACTGATTGGCCACTTGGATTTCAACCCGTGAAAGCAGCAGCGCCACCAGGCCAAGCCCCAAGACGGCAATCACAGCCGGATAAATTTTTAGCTTCAGATCGTTCGTCACCCTAGTTCCTGCATCAATGCTTTACCACTACTCTAGACAGTGATGCCCCGATTTGGGGCAGTCCCTCAGCTAGTTTTAAACAAGATTTGGAATCATGTCAGAATTAGCTAAAACCTGGAGCAGCAGCTATGCAAAACACGCGCCTCAATGGCCTCACCAGCCAGCTTTTAGGCAGATTTGTCGGTTTTTTGGGGAACCCTTGGCGGCGGCTCTCGCTGCTGATTATTGGCTTTTTGGGCGGCAACTTCCTGGCCTCAATTGTTTCCACCGTGGCCGGACAGCGCTCCACGCTAGATGTCCAGATTGCGCTGTTGCAGGTGCTGTTTATCGAAGCGATTAGCTGGATCGTCTATCGCCGGAGTCGGCGGCTGGATCAATCGCCAGAGCGTCCGCTGCTGTTGGAAACTCTAAACAATCTCAAAATTGGCTTCCTGTACGGCATGTTTGTCGAAGCGTTTAAGCTGGGCAGCTGATTTATGTCATTTGACTTACAGGCTCCTGACGCCGCCGAGTTGAGCCAAATTTTGCGGCAGTTTTTGGCAGATCAGCCGCTCTCTCAACGCCAGCAGCAGCAGCTAGAAGTCGCCCTGAGTAGACTCTGGCAAGTCGATGAATTTCCCAGCGGCGGTTTGCTGAATCAACGCCTGCACCAGTTAAAGCAGCTCTACCCGCCGCTTGATGCCTTTTGCCAAACGCTGGGTTGGCGCTGTCCGGTTGATTTGCTCTGGCTACTCTGGCTGCCGCTGGCCGAGCAGATTGTGGCATGGAAGCAGGCTGAGCCAGATCGAGCGCTGATTCTGGGGATTTTGGGCTTGCAGGGCAGCGGCAAAACGACGCTGACGCGGGTTTTGGCAGAGATATTACGGCTTTGGGGGCTGCGCGTAGGCTGTCTCTCGATTGATGATCTTTACAAAACCTATGCCGAACGGCAGCAGCTGCAACAGCTAGATCCGCGCTTTCGCTGGCGGGGACCACCCGGTACGCATGATCTAGATCTAGGGCGGTCGGTCTTGCAGGCGCTGCGCCAAGTTCCCCCGCCGCCCATTGCCCTGCCGCGCTTCGATAAATCAGTGCAGCAGGGCGCGGGAGATCGCAGCTTGCCTGAGCCTGTCACCGAACTTGATCTGCTGCTGTTTGAAGGCTGGTTTGTCGGGCTGCGTCCGATTGATCCGGCGAGCTTTGAAACCGCGCCACCGCCAATTCAGACGACTGCTGATCGCAACTTTGCGCGGGAGGTAAACCGGCGCTTGGCCGACTATCTGCCGCTCTGGGCGGAGTTGGATCGGCTGCTGCTGCTTGATCCGGTAGACTATCGCCTCAGCCAGCAGTGGCGGCGACAGGCCGAACAGCAGATGACCGCCTCAGGCCAGCCCGGAATGGCGGCAGCATCTGCTAAAGTCACCTGCTGCATCTTGGGTCTACTCAGGTTTCCAGAATTTCAAAACAATATAAAAAGGCATCCGATCTGGGATGCCTTTTTGCGGAATTTCTGCTTCTGCTAGCTCAATCAGAGTCGCAGCGCTAGTTGTCGTAAATCCGGCATTCATCTGCTTCAGGATTGGCGTCGCAG
>CASBQH010000185.1 GCA_949127695.1 Synechococcales cyanobacterium PMM_0073 | reverse complement strand
TCTCAATAGATATGCTGCAACTGACTTTAATCTGTTTCCGCCAATTGATAAAGTGGTAATTCAAAAAAGTTAGCAACAGTCTCATAATTGATCCGAATTGATCCGAGCCGGATTCACAGCGCTGCGACCACGAAAGCAGCAACTAAAATCGTGAGATAACCTGAGAAGACGGGATTTATTTAGGCGGCACAACCATGACGGGAGAAGAGCTACATCAGCTGCTGCTAGGCAAATGGGGGCGTTCGTTTGATGTGCAGCTGCGCCGCGCCCAAAACAAGCTATTTCTGCAAATTATGTGGAAGTATCTGGAGCAAGCTTCTTTTCCCATGAGCGAGTCAGAATATTTGGCGCATCTCGACCAAATTGCCAATTACCTGACGGCTTGGGGCAGCGTGGCTCATGTGCAGGGCTTTGTGGCGCAAACTCGCGAACGTCCGCGCTTAGGCAAGGCCGTCAGTATTCCCATTGACTTGGGCGAACGTGCCTCTGAATGGCTCGTCGAGTTTTAGCGCCAAAGCAAAGGGGGCTCAGGTTGTGCCCCCTTTGCTTTGGCCGCTGATTCAGTGATTCCTATTCAAGCCGCTGCTCATAGTCCGGCTCAAACATCGCCGCATGGGCAAAGCCCGCCAAAACTGCGCCCAAAATCGGCGCGAGCCAAAACAGCCAGACTTGGCCAAACAGCTCAGCCCCGGCAAACAGAGCCACCCCAAGGCTACGGGCTGGATTGACCGAAGTATTGGTAATTGGGATGCTGATCAGGTGAATCAGCGTCAGGCAAAGCCCAATCGCGATCGGCGCAAATCCAGATGGAGCGCGGCTGTCGGTCGAACCCAAAATTACCAGCAAGAAAATAAACGTTAGAACAACTTCGGTGACAAAGCAGGCAAATAAACTATAGCCACCGGGCGAATGCACCCCAAAGCCGTTGGTGGCCAGTGGATTAGAACCAGAGAGTTCAAAGCCGCCAGCTCGACCGCTGGCAATTACAAAAATCAAACCGCCTGCAATAATCGCGCCCAGCACCTGAGCAATGATGTAAGGCAACAGCTCAGAGGCCGGGAACTTTTTGCCCGCCCAGAGGCCAAACGAAACCGCCGGGTTGAAATGACCGCCTGAAATATGGCCGACCGTATAGGCCATTGTCAGCACCGTCAGGCCAAAGGCCAGCGCAACGCCCAGAAAGCCGATACCGAAGAAGTTGCTCGCCCCGTCGGGAGCCGCAGCATAGGGGAAGGCCGCAGCCATGACGGCGCTACCGCAGCCCCCAAAGACCAGCCAAAAGGTGCCGATTAATTCTGCCATACAGCGCTTCATGAGAGGCATCTTGAGTCCTTCCTATCCAGTTTTCAAATAGACCAACATAACTTTAAGACATTCGCAGCTTGGTGGAATCAATCCGGCATGTTTTACCTAGAATGCCTAATTTGACAAATTTTCTGGCAAAAACTAGGCAATTCAGCACCATAGCTCAGTTGCGCTGGCGCTACGGCAAAATCTGCATCTTCTCAGGCTCGGCTTCAGGTTTCTCAGCGAAATCAGCCGCTAAATACTCTGGAGCCTGCACCGGAATTTCGGCGGCATTGACCACAGCGCCCAGAAACCGAATCTGCTCTGAGGCAATAAATTCTTGTAGGGTTTCGTTCAGCAAGCCCGCTTCGGTATAGCCCGGTCGCGTCACCAGCGCCAGTCCGTCTGTGTAAGGCTCTAGCAACAGCGCATCATTGCAGCGGCTCAGCGAGGGCGTATCAAGAATCACCAGATCAAAGCGGCCTCTGGCATCTTCGAGCAGTCGCCGCATTTCGCTGGATTCCAGAATCGCGGCGGCATGGCGCTGGACTCCGGCACTCGGCACCAGGTAAAGGTTTTCCACATTGGGCACCAGCCGAATGCAGTCGCCTAAATTGCCGTAGTAGCGCAGCGGATCGGTGCTGCTCTCTGGGTCAACGGCTAGCTTCAGCGCCTCAGCTTCAGAGGGCGCGCGCAGGTTAGCTTCAATTAGCAGGGTGCGTTTTCCGGCACGCGCCGAAGCAATGGCCAGATTGTAGGCGGTCACTGACTTGCCTTCTGCGCCCAGGGTGCTGGTGATCAAAATCAGCTTCAGGGCTTTGCCGCCGCCCAGTCGCCGCAGGCTCCCCCGCAGCCGCTCATAAAACTCCAGGTAGACCGAATCAGCTGCATCCAGCACCGGCAGATGCGCGGCTTCATCGGGCAAAATTGGCAAAATTCCCAGAACTGGCACTTCTTCTTCTCGTAGCGCCGCCTGCAAATCTTCTAGGGTGTAAAACGTCGAGTCGAGCGATCCGAGTAGCAGCACTAGCCCTGCCCCCACCAGCAGCCCCACACCGCTGCCCACCAGCAAAATTGCCAGACTGGTCAAGCCCTGCGACGGCAGCTGCTCGGTTTGGGCGGGCTGCACCACCACCAGGCTGCCCACCGCCTCTTCCTGGGCGAGATTGGCGTCTGCCAGCCGCGCCTGAATCTGGTCATAGTAGGTTTGCTTCAGCGTCACCTGCTGCTGGAATCGCTGCTGCTCTAGCTGTTTATTGGGGATGCTGGCATAGTCTTGGCGCAGCCCTTGCTCAGCCTGCACCAGATTGTTCAACTGCTGCTGCTGCACGTCGCGCTGGGTCTGCAGCCCCACCAAGTTGCTGGCCAAGCTCTGCCGCGCCGGATCAAGGCTGCTGGCCTGCCGAATTGTGGCGCTGGCCTGGAGGGGGTGAGTGCCGCGTCCACCAATTACTTCATTGACGCGAGCCTGCAACAGCTGGTCAAACGAGTTGAGCTGATTTTGCAGATCCACCATGGACGGGTGATCGGGGCGCAGCGTGTTGGAGAGCAATAGCCGCTGCTGTTCAGCGCCGTAGATTCTCACCCGCAGGTCGGCAATGATTGGGTCGGCGCTGAGGGCTGAAGCGGCGTAGGCTTCGTCAGGCGACAGCCCCAAGCGTGACTCCAGACTGAGAATCTGCGCCTCCACGCCCGCGAGCTGGAGCCGAATCTGCCGCTGCTGCGCCTGACTGCTGGTGAGGGCTGAGAGCAGGCTGCCGCTTTCTGCGGTCTGGATGGCGGTGCCTTCTTTGCGGACAAATTGCTCTAGGCGCTGTTCAGCCTGCCGCAGCTCTTGATCAACTTTGGGCAAAATCTGGTTGAGGTTCTGCACCACGCGGTCTAACTGCTGCGTGTTAAACTGCCGACTCTGCTCCACCATCGCATCCATCAGGGCATTGGTGACGGTCGCAGCCTGGGTGGGGTCGGTATCTTGATAAGAGACAATGGCTCGAAAGCTGGTTGGCTTAGGCTTGTCTTTGCTGGCAGGCTCAATCAGCGGGCTTTCGACCGAAACGCGGGCATCAGTCAAAATATCTTTCGGCTTTAGATCAATCTGCTGCTCGGCCAAGCGCTTGCTGGTCAGGCTCAACACATTTTCTGAGAGCAATATTTCTTTACTAACGGTTTGACCTTGCTCTTGCAGCGCTGCTCCAACTGCTGAAAAGGTATCGGGTGGCGTGCTGTAGGTTAAAATGCCGCGCGCCTGGTAGCTGTCTGGCGTGGGTGACTGGAGCGCCGCCGCCAGCCCAGACAATCCGCTGACCAAGGCAAACCCAATCAGCCCCGCCCACTTGTGCCGCTCTAGGGAAATTAAATATCGTTTGACAAAAGGTGGAGCCATGACGCGCAGCTAGTTATTTCCAGATGGCTGAAACAAGTTGGAGGCGCTGTCCACCAGCGATTGAAAGAACAGGATGAACCCCAATATATCTCGGAACGGCTGGGTAAAGGTGTTGAGCGCGTAGGTGACGCGCGCCACCAGGTTACGCCCTACCACAATCACATCATTATCGGCCAGGATCGGGTTCTCAGCCGCATCGCCCAGAATGGCCGTCTTGCCGTCTAGCTTCTGGGTTACGGCTTTGCCCTGCTGCAAGTCAAACCGGATCAGCGCTACCTGCCGCAAATCCGCATTTGAGAGATCAATCGAGCTAGCGGCCAGCGCATCCAGGAAGCTGCTGCCGTTGGGAAGCTGAATCACGCCAAAGCTGCCGCCGCCGCGACTGCCTGCGGCATAATTCAGCACACGAATTCTGATCTGCGGCTGAGCTAGGGTGGAACGCGCTGCCAGATTGCGGTCGTAGCCCTGATTGGCTGTGAGCGTGGGCACGACAATTGTATCGCCGTCCGCCAAGCGCAGATCAGGGACTGGCGTGGCGGCAGCTAGCGGCGTAAACAGATCGACATCTTGCTCAGCCAGCGAGCCGTCCTGCTGCTGCCGTCGCACCCGCACCGTTCGCAGATCGGCCAGCCCCGTTGTGCCGCCCGCCGAAATCAGCGCCGTCGAGAGCTGAGGAGCCGCCAGCGGATACAGCCCCGGACGCACCACTTCGCCCAAAATTGTCACCTGCACCGGGCGCTGTGCCACTAAAATTACGTCCACCTGCGGCTCGACCACATAGCGGTCGAGCGCCAGCCGGATTTGCTCTCTGGCTTCTGGCACAGTCAGTCCTTCCAGCGTCATTGCGCCCACCAGCGGCACAATCAGATTGCCTTCGAGATCAATCGTGTTTTGAAATGTCAGATCCGGAAAGCGCAGCACGTTGACAAATAAAGAATCTCCTGGCCCCAACCGGTAATCCACGAAGGCATCTGAGGGGATAAATGGCTGGTTGGGGGCAGGCGACTGGCGCAGCTGATCTCTAGCACGTTCTAGCAGCTCGCGCGGCGGTTGAGTTGGCTGAGTCAGAATCGGGGCTTGAGCGACAGAACTGGGAGCCAGCGCGAAAACAGGCTGATCTAGTAGATAAACCAGGCCAAATGCACTATAGCCATAGAGCAACGAAACGGCGCTACAGCTGAGACGAATGGGCTTGAGCAGCGGCTGAGGGAACTTGCCAAACATAGGAAACCGAACGGCGGGGGATCTATCTTACTAGCACTAGAATACGCCAGCCATCAGCGCTGACTGCACCAGTTTACCCAAAGCCGTGATTTCCGCCCGCGCACTGTCAATTTCTCCCAGCGGCTCAATCGGGATCTGAATGCTGACTGCAACCCAGGGCAGACGCTGGCGATGCCGCAGCTGCGACCCCTGATCTGCCCAAAACCAACGGCTAGGAGCCGGATGTCCGCCGTTGGGGCGAGCGTACCATTGCAGCACTGCCTCTGTATTTTTCTCTGTCCAGCCGCGCAGAAACCGCGCTTCGACTTGGACTTTAACTTGGGCAGTCTCTGCGGTGAACTCTAGCTGCTGTTGCTGATCGGCTGTCCATTGCCGCATGCCGTTGATATCCATCCAGTCGATTTGGGGCATGTCTTTGTCCCAGGTTTGGGGACGGAGCAAGAGCCAAACGGGATCGTCCGCCGGGGCATCGGCGGGCAAAATCGCCTGAGCCGACCATTTGTGCCCGCCAATTTCCACCACTTTCTGCTCCAAAGTCTGCCATCCGGGCAGCTTCAGGCCATTTTGTTGGAGCGCTTTGAGCTGAGCGATCTGGCTGACTTTGGGCACTTGCTGCCAAGGCCAAGCCTGCCCCAAATAGCCGGGAATGGCGTTGGTGAGCGCGATGGCCAGCACAAACAGCACGACTAGAAAGCGCGGTAGCGAACGGGTTGCGGACTGAGAGAGGGTCATAGTTTTTCGGTTTTCTGATATGTAGAGCGACTCAAACTTCGGCTTCCAGATCATCAGCTTCAAACTCAAACTCCGGCTCGACCCAATCATCAATTTTTTGAATCAGCCAAACCAAGCTGCCCAGCATTGCCGTTGAGTAGAGGTCGCCGCCCCAGCTATCGTGCAGCCAGTAGAATGCTTGGTCTTGGCCAGTGCCGTGGAAATAGGTGAGCATGGCGTTTCGGACAATGTTGGCTGCGGTGCTAATGAGCAAAATGCCGCCATAAAACCACAGCACTTTGGCGCGTGAGTGCCAGCTGCCCGTCCAGTAGAGCAGCATCAGCCCCACATAAAAACTCGTGAACAGCATCTTCAGTCCAGCGCAGTAGGGCGCGACCTCGACAATCCGATCATTCACAAACAGGTAGATTTGGTTGACCTGCACCGCCATGCCGCCCTGCGCCAGGATAAACCCAGCCATGCCCGCAATCAGCTTTTGCAGCGGCAGCGTATAGGGCGCAATCAGATAGGGAATTGAATTGGGCGAAACCAGCAGCACCAGCAGCAGCGCAAAGCCTTGAAGCCGCAACCCAGCCCAGCTCTTAAACCAGAGGCAGAGTCCAGTCAGCATCACCACCAGCGACAGGTTGATTAGATCTGGCAGGCGACTGCTGTATAGCCCTACGGCCAGCAGCAGGCAGACCACCCCCAGCGCCTGACTCCGATTGGGTAAAGCGCTCCAGTCGTGGCGATTTTGCCAGCAGAGATAGGCGGCAAACGGCAGGCCAATCAGGCCGTGACTGAAATATTCATGCTCAGTGCTGATGTTCTTATGCAGCCAGCCGTCTACCCAATGCCAAAGCAGCGGCGCATAGAGCAGAGTGAGAAGGAAGGCGATTGCCGTTTCGGGGAGAGATCGCTTCCAGGCCAGAGTGCGGCTAATCTGCATGATCGGTGAAGCAACTTGCTGAGGTTTATTGCCCTCATAG
>CASBQH010000184.1 GCA_949127695.1 Synechococcales cyanobacterium PMM_0073 | reverse complement strand
TTCCCTTGGAACGGACATTCATTGCTATTAAGCCAGACGCTGTGCAGCGGCAGATCATTGGCGAAATCATCCGCCGCTTCGAGTCGAAAGGGTTCACGCTAGTCGGGCTGAAAATCATGCAGGTCAGCCGCGAACTGGCCGAACAGCACTATGCCGTTCACAAAGAGCGGCCTTTCTTTCCGGGTCTGGTGAATTTTATTATTTCTGCGCCGCTGGTGGCAATGGTTTGGGAAGGCGAAGGCGTGATTGCCTCTGCCCGCAAGCTGATTGGAGCCACCAACCCGCTGACTGCCGAACCGGGCACGATTCGCGGCGACTTTGGCGTTAGCGTCGGTCGTAACCTGATCCACGGCTCTGATGCGCCCGAAACAGCGGCTGAGGAGATCAAGCTGTGGTTCAAGGACGAAGAGCTAGTCAGCTGGCAACCCGCCAATACGCCCTGGCTCTACGAGTAGAGTTAAAAAACCCAAAAAGAGGCTGTTTATGGCCTCTTTTTTATTGCCTTGATGGCTGCACTCTACTGCTTGACCACAGGCTCTGAGGCAATATCCCGCGATGGCTCAGAACTTGGCTCAGAACCTGTCTCAGCCGCCACCTCAGCTGAATCCAGCGGCTGTCGCTTGGAAAAGCCCCAGAGAAACAGCAGGCCAATCGCTGAAATCATTAGCCATTCTGGTGGCACAAACTCAGGCGAAACCACGCGCATCAGCAGCCGCAGACCCACTAAGGCCACCGTGACAAAACCCGCATCTTCTAGATAGACAAACTCATCTAGCCAGCGAATAAATAGCCCCGCCATAAAGCGCAGCGTCACCACGCCAATCAAGCCGCCCGTTAGCACCAGCCGCATATCTTCCGAGATCGCAATCGCCGTCGTGACGCTATCAAGCGAAAAGGCTAAGTCTGTGACGGCAATCATCGGAATCGCCTGCCAGAGCGAGGCAAATTTGGGGGCATGCTGCCGTTCGCCGTTTTCGTCAAGCTGATTGCGATTGGTAAAGTGCTGAAACACCAGCCAGAGTAAATAGGCCGCCCCCAGCAGTTCAAACTGCCAGTATTTAATCACCCAAGTTGCGGTCAAAATCAGGCCAACTCGCAGGACAAAAGCTGCAACCAATCCAAAATTGAGGGCTCTAGACTGAAGCTTCTGACCTTCTAGCCCTTGGGCAATCGCTGCCAGCGCAATCGCATTATCTGCCGATAAAATTGCCTCTAGGGCAATCAAAACCAGCAGCAGCAGCAGCGTATCCATCCCAAAGTTGGGAGAGTAATCTAGCAGTTGGTCTAGCATTAAATCAGACGATTTCCAATGTACAGATGCTTTAAGCTTATTTAACCCAGCCTTGGCCCGGTTTTATCCCGGTCTGAGCCGACAGTTCAACAACTCTAGGCGTTGTTTTCTCAGGCGGAGCTGAACTGCAATGAGTTGGGATAAGTCTTTCCTCATACTCTAGCTTAGCGCTATAACAATTTTAAGGCTTGGCCGATTGGCTCAGCAGTCTCCCCAGCAAACGAGCTACAATAACCCGCCAAAGCCTCTGACCCCTTACTTTAGGTATCCACCATGCCAGCAGCATCATCCCTGCAATCTCTGCTCGCTCAGTTTCAAACTTGCTATCCAATCGGCTGCTTGACTGCCGAATTGCTCACCACGCATCAAGAGCAATATCTGGTTCGGGCGATAGTTCAAATGGGTGGCGCTAGGGTGGCTACGGCAATGGCGGCGGATGCCAGTCTAGAAGCTGCTGAAGATCGCGCGAAGCTGCGGGTTTTGGCAGCAATATTGCCTGCCGTATCGCCGCCCACTCTTGATCTCAGCAGAGCCAAGCTAGAGCCTGTTCCCACTGTGCCCCAGCCGCTGGCTTCGTCCCTGGTCATGCCGCCGCTATCTCCCCTGCCGCCAGACTCTGCCTCAGGCTCCGCGCCTCAGCCCACGTTTGGCGCAGCCTTGACAGAACCGGTATCCAGTGAGCCTGCGCCCTTTGCTGTGGACACCACCAGCGCCCAGACAAACCAGCCAACTTGGGAAGCCGAATTTCAGTCGTTTAGCCAGCCCAGTGCGGCTGCGATGGAACCGCCTGTTGAACTAGAGCCGGTTAAAACCAGCGCCACTGGCCTACGCAGTTCTAAAGCGGAGCGAGCCAGCAGGCGAGCCGCTGACCCCTTTCCAGAATCTTCAGAACCTTTACCAGAACCTTTACCAACGCCGCCGCCCACCGTCGAGCCGCCTGCTGCGGCATCTGCCGCACCTGCCGCACCTGCCGATCGCTCTGAAGAAATCATGCGAATTGGGATTGAGATGAAGCGGCTAGGCTGGAGCACCGAACAAGGCCGAGAATATCTGAAGCGTACCTATGGCAAAGCCTCCCGCTCGAAGCTAGACGATGCTGAGCTGCTAGACTTTCTGCACTATCTCGAAATTCAGGCTTCGCCGCTGCAAGCCCAGACGCCGTTCTAGCTGCCCGAAAAATGCCCTGCCGCAGCATGAACGACAGGGCATTTTTGAAATTAGATCCTCTAGACTTGAGCGCCTCTGCCTAGCTCGCTATTAGCTAACAGCTGCCATCTCAGGCCGACT
>CASBQH010000183.1 GCA_949127695.1 Synechococcales cyanobacterium PMM_0073 | reverse complement strand
TTGTAAATTAGCTTGTATCCTTCCACTCGCCCCCTAAATCCCCCAATTCTGGGGGATTTAGGGGGCGGATCGAGGCGCAACTTAGGTTTACAAACAGCTTCTTAAGCTCTATTTCAGCCAGTTGTTCAGCTAAGTTTCAGCCAAGTTTCCTATGCAGAGTGCGGTTAAGTCGGGTTTAAGGGTTGCTTCCACTGAAAATCGGTTTTTTCCGGTAGATGGCCAGCTGCTAATGGTGCTGCCTCGCGCTGCGGTAGCGCTCAAAAATCCAGATGTGCATTTGCCAATTTTGCGAGCAGATGCGGAAGGCCATTACCTCGAAATGCAGGTTGAGGCAGATTCTAAAGAAGCCAGCGAAGTAGCGGTGATCCGGCGCGTGCCGTTAGAAAACCTCAGCGAAGAAGAATGGCAGGAGCTGAAAGCCCAATATGCCCTGCTCGATCTGCAAGCTTGCACGGATCAAGGCGTGAGTAAGGGGCTAGAAAAGATCCAGGATCGCAAGATTCAGCGGCTGTTCATGGCGCTGCTCACCTTTTTAAATCCGCGCCAGGTTTCGATTGTGCTCTATCTTTACAAGCTGGCCGCCCAGCAGGGCAATGGCCCAATTGTCTCATTCCGCTCAAATGATTTGCTGGAAAGCCTGGGCTATAGCCGCACGAAAGACGGGGGATTTGCCTCAAAGCTGCGCTCGCAGTTTAACCGCGATTTGGTGGCGCTGCACCGGACTGAGCTAGTGATGGCGCAGTCATTGCAAAAGGGCAATCAGCTGGGCGCAAAGGTGATGATCAAAAGCGTGCTGCGGATCAAGGACTATGAAATTGATAACGTGCCCCGCGATTTTGATCTGGCTAAAGCAGCTGACTATACCTATGAGCTGGCCGATGCCTACACCATTTCGCTGGAGTTTTTTGATGGCCCTGCCCGCACGGGCGACTATGTGCTGTTCGCAAGCGATCTTGATATCAGCCAAAAGCTGGGCAGCAATGCAAAATCTGACTACAAAACCAAGCTGCTGATCTATCTGGCAAGCCGGATGAAGTGGGATGCGCTGCGAGACGGGCAATGTTTGATTATTTCTAAGCAGTATCTGTTCAAAAATCTGGATCTACTGGGCAGCAACTCTTCGCGCAACAATCAGATTTTTTGGCGCACGGTGGAGGAGTTGCAGCAGGAAGGCTATATTCTGGGAGCGCAGGAAATTCCAGGCAAAAAAAAGGCAGGCAGCATTCAGTTTCAATTAAACCCTGAGAAGCTGTCCTGCCATTGCTAACCAGAAGGCATTAGGACTTCTGGCTGATGTAGCATTAGCTATATATTGAATTCATCTCCAACTATCTGTTCTTGTTATGATCAGCGTCACCAGGAAGCGCCCGTTCAACCCGATCCCAAGCGTCCTGCGTCGCATGTTTTGCCTTTTCCCAGGCTAGCTGGCCTTTATTCGGATGGCGTTCGTAATCTTGTTTGAGCTTGGGCTCTGCATCTGTGTAGCTCATGCCTTGAGTGCCGTAGGTTCCATAGCCCTCATAGCCAGTGCGATAGGCCGGAGAGTAATCGTCATACTGGTAGCTTGACTCAGCGTATGGGCGGGAGCTGTAGTTTGTCCGCCAATACTCATCTTCAACCGTGGGGTCAATTTTCTCCGCTACGGCCTTGCCAGCTAGGCCGCCTGCTACAGAGCCAACCACTGCTCCAACGGCAGCGCCGATTGGGCCACCGACTGCTGCACCAATCGCAGTTGCAGCAACGCCTACACCCGCAGCACCCACGCCAGTGCCGACTGGATGAGCACCCGGTTCTCCTGTAATTGGATCAGGATTGGTATCTGTATCCACGATTTTCTTATCTTTGTTCATAGCATTCATCTCCATTGAGTAACAAGCTGTGTTGATTAATTGCTGGCAAATTAGCCTTGAGTAATCATTAAAGTAGCTGTTGCGGTTAAGCGATTGCCTTAACGTTAGCAATCCCTTTGGCAAACTACTTCGGCTTTGAGAGAGAGATCGGTCTCTGTATAAAGAAACAGATTTGAAGATGCCAAGCTGACATTAGGTTGAGATACGCTTCTTTTCTCATGCCGCCATTCTGGCTGTGCTCTCAAAGCACATAGCACTCTCTAGGCAAGCTTGGTTCTAGGCATAGCCGCATCGCAGCAGTTAGCTCCAAACAGCGTAAACTAGAGATTAAAGCCTGCAACTTGAAGCCTGCCATGACCAGCCGCATTATTGATCTGCTTCGCGTTGGACAGCCTGCCCAGAATGTCACAGTTCAAGGCTGGGTACGCACCAAGCGTGAGCAAAAGGAATTCTGCTTCATTGAAGTTAATGACGGCTCTTCGCTAGTGGGGCTACAGGCCATTCTCAGCCCTGATTTACCAGACTATGCCAACCAAATTAAGCGGCTGAGCACTGGCGCATCGGTCGAGATTTCTGGCAGCTTGGTCGAGTCTCCGGCCAAAGGTCAGCGGATTGAGCTACAGGCCAGCCAAATCACGGTCTACGGCGAAGCTAACCCTGAAACCTACCCACTGCAAAAAAAGCGGCACTCGTTTGAATTTTTGCGCGAAATTGCCCACCTGCGCGCCCGTACCAATACGATGGGAGCCGTTTTTCGGGTGCGGAACGCCTGCGCCAACGCCGTCCATCAGTTCTTTCAAGATCGCGGCTTTCTATGGATGCATACGCCGATCATTAGCGCCAACGACTGCGAAGGGGCAGGCGAGCTGTTTACAGTCACGGGGCTTGACCTAAAAAATATCCCCAAAACAGCAGCAGCGGAAATTGACTATAGCCAAGACTTTTTTGGCCGACGCGCCTTCCTCACCGTTAGCGGCCAGCTAGAGGCCGAAATTATGGCGATGGCGTTCACCAATGTCTATACGTTTGGCCCCACCTTCCGCGCCGAAAATTCTAATACTTCGCGCCATCTCGCCGAGTTTTGGATGATTGAGCCAGAAATGGCCTTCTGCAACCTCGACGGCAATATGGATCTGGCTGAGGCTTTTTTGAAGCATATTTTTAAGTCAGTGCTGGAGGCTTGCCCAGAAGATCTAGAGTTTTTCAACCAGCGCATTGACAATACTGTGCTGGCTACCGCCGAAAATATCATCAGCAGCGACTTTCCGCGCATCACCTACACAGAAGCAGTCTCGCTGCTGGAAAAAGCCGACCGCAAGTTTGAGTTTCCGGTGGCTTGGGGGCTAGATTTACAGTCTGAACATGAGCGCTATTTGGCCGAAGAACTGTTCAAAAAGCCGCTGATTGTGACTGATTATCCCAGCGCCATCAAGGCATTTTATATGCGCCAAAATGACGGTGAACCGGATGATCGCAAGACCGTGCGCGCTATGGATATTTTGGCTCCCAAAATTGGCGAAATTGTCGGTGGCTCTCAGCGCGAAGAGCGGCTAGAGCCGCTAGAACAACGCATTCAGCAGGCCGGACTGCCCGTTGAAGAACTTTGGTGGTATCTCGACTTGCGTCGCTATGGCACGGTACCTCACGCTGGCTTTGGCCTTGGCTTTGAGCGGTTGGTGCAGTTTATGACCGGCATGACGAATATTCGAGATGTGATTCCGTTTCCGCGCAGCCCGCTCAACGCTGAGTTTTGAGCTTTGCGATCTGTTAAAGATTTCTGCATATATTCTGTGCGTATAACCGAAGTCGATTGGGGAGAAATCTCAGCTAGAAGTCAACTCTATACCCGCTTACACTAGAGCCATCATCGCTAGGAGAACGCCGAAATGACAGCTCTAGATCACCAGCCAGATCGGCCTGAATTTTGGGACGGCAAAGGCTGCGCCCACTGCGAAGCCGAAGAATTTGCAGATGCGGTGGCGGCTTTTGATCGGGCAATTGCGCTGGATGCCAACTACTGTCGGGCTTGGAACAACCGCGCCAACGCGCTTTGCGGCCAGAAGAAATATGCAGAGGCGCTGGCAGCCTATGACAGAGCCGTTGCGATTCAGCCCGCTTATCACCAAGCCTGGTTTAATCGGGGGCTGTTGCTGGCTGAAATGATGGCCTACGGCAACGCGATCGAATCCTACGATCGGGCGCTTGCGATTGATCCTGACCCGCGCTACCTGCACGCCAGAGGAGAGATTTGGCTGAAGCAAAAGCTGATTGCGGTTTGAGCGATTTGCCGAATTGCGGGCTATCCAGGCTTCTGGTAAAAAGCGCTGTGGGGCAGCACCCGCCGCACCTCTGCCACGGTTGTAATGCCAGCGGTAATTTTGGCAATCGCGCCCGTGCGAAACGAAATAAAATCGCTGGCATAGAGATACTGACGCAGCTGGGTTAAGCTGCCTTCGTAGATCAGCTGCCGCACTCGGTCATCCACATTCAGCAGCTCAATCACCGCCTCGCGTCCCTGATAGCCGGAGTGAAAGCAATGCTCACAGCCGCGTCCCTTGCGCCATTGGTCAGCGTGAGCCTGATCGCGCCGCAGCCCTAGCAGCTGTAAATCAGCGGTCGTGGGGCTGTAGGATTCGGCACAGTGGGGGCAAACTTTGCGAACTAAGCGCTGTGCCACAATCCCCAGCAGCGCGTCGCTGACTAGCCCCGGATCAGGGCCGATATCTTTGAGTCGCGGAATGACGCCAATCGCATCGTTGGTATGCAGCGTAGTGAGCACCAAATGCCCGGTTAGGGCTGCCCTAACCGCAGTTTCGGCAGTTTCGTGATCGCGAACTTCGCCCACCATAATAATGTCAGGATCTTGGCGCAGAATAGCTCGCAGCCCGCCCGCAAAGGTCATGCCTGCGGCCTCATGTACCTGTGTTTGGGTAATATCCGGCAAAATATACTCGACTGGGTCTTCGACCGTAACAATATTGACCGACTCGGTAGCCAGCGTTTGGAGACTGGTGTAGAGCGTGCTGGTTTTACCAGATCCAGTCGGGCCTGTAAAAATCACCAAGCCCTGCGGCTCTTGCAGCCAGCCTTCGTAAGTCTGGAGCGCCGCTTCCGAAAACCCAATATCTTTGATGGTGGCAAACGAATTTTGCTGACGCAGCAGCCGCAGCACCAGCTTTTCGCCCGGTTCGCCTTTGCGGCAGCTGACGCAGGGCAACGTACTCACCCGCATATCCAGCCCCTGCTGCTGCTGTTCAGCCATATATTTCTCGCCAATTCGGCCATCCTGCGGGCGGCGACTTTCGGCAATATCCATATCGCTCATCACCTTCAGCGAAACAATCACCTTACGGCTAATCTCCGGCGGTAGCGTGGTGATATGGCGCAGAATTCCGTCGATCCGAAACCGAACGCGCAGCCCGTCAGCTGCCGGAGCCAGATGAATGTCGCTGGCGCGGTTCCGCAGAGCGCTGGAAATCAGGGTTTTGATTCGCTCAATTTGGTTATCTGTCTGCGATAGATACAGCTCGGCAATTTCGGTAATGTTTTCGCGCTCTAGCTCGCCCGTGAGCGGATTCACCAAAGCCGTGCTGCTCAGCTGCCCTGCATCTAAACTTTGCAGCCTGTGCCAGTGGCGGTAGCTCTTCTCAGAGATGGCAATCACCTGAATCTGAACGTTCAGCCGATCGGCCAACTGCTGCACAGCGCTGGGGCTAAGCGTCACCGGACTGCCCAGATAGTAGCAGCCGCGCCAGAGCAGCAGCGGCATCACGGGTGGCAAGCTATCTGCCCGACTGCCAAAATGCCGCCAAAACCGAGCGCTTACTTCTGGATCAAGTCGCTCTAGCTGCACCTGTCCTGTGGCGTTCACCAATAGGGCAATCGCCTGCTCGCAGCTAATTTGCTTTTGCTTCAGCTGCTGCCAAGCGCTGAGGCTGGCAGATGGATGCGCGGGCGAGTTGGCTTGCAAAAAATTGGCCTGCATAAGATTTGACTGCATGTAAATTCACCTGACTCTGTATATTAATCGCTCTATTGAGCAGTGGGACAGCGCTTGCCTTGATCATCCAAACCAAAACAAGGCTTCGCATCCGCGCCGCTGACGCTGATTTCTAGTCCGCCCAAGTTGCTGTAGGGGCTGACTCCAGCTGGTTTGGCCGCAGGCGCTGGGCGCTGGGCGCTGCTTTGCGGGAGCCTGCTGCCGCAGAGTGAGCCAAGATCGACCGTTCTACCGTCAGCAGTCTGCATGTAGCAAACCAGATCGCTCTGGTTGAATTCTGCCTGAGCCATGGCTGGAGTGATTAATAGTACCGAAAGTGTAATCAAGCTCGTGAGTTTTAGCATGTTCGTGAATGGGAAAAAGCCGTTAAATTTACAGTTGAATCTACTTACAATTGAACCTACAGCTCACTGCGCCACAATTTGCAGAGCCGCCTGCGCCGACAGCCCAACCCCAATTGCCACAATGCCGAGAGCGCTCAGCGTCGGCAGCCACTTGGCCGCGCCGGGGGCAGGCAGGTGGCGAAACAGCGGCTTGGCGTAAACCATCAGCAGCCCCAATCCAGTCAGCACAGCCGCTAAGCCCAGGCTAAAGGCTAGCACCAGCACCAGACCCAACCCCACGTTACCCAGCGCAATACAGCTCAGCAGCAGCAGCAGCGCCGCTGGACAGGGCACCAGTCCCCCTGAGATGCCCAAAGCCAAAAGGCTACGCCAGGTGATCGGAGAACCATCTGCATCAGGCGGCAGATGAGAATGGCCTGAGTGATGATCGTGAGTGTGAGGGTGATCGTGATGGTGATGACTATGATGATCGTGAGTATGCGTCAGAGCTGGAGCATAGGCTGAATTCTGCAAAGCGAGCTGCGGTTCGCGATTATGACTGTGAGTATAGCCAGTATGAGTATGGCCAGCGTGATTGTGACCGTGCCGCGAATGGCCAGCGTGCGATTTTTGACGAGAGAAGCGACTCCAAAATAAATTGCCGCCAATTGCTACTACCATAATTCCAGAAGCCAGATTCATCCAGGGATAGAGCTGTTCAGGCAGGATATAGCGCGAGGCAAAAACTGCAATGAGTCCTAGCGCAAAGATGCCAACCGTATGCGTCACGGTTGTTGTCAGCGCCAGGAAAATTGCGTGCTGCGGTGTGGCTCTTGCGCCCACCAAGTAAGCCCCCACCAGCGTCTTGCCATGACCGGGCGAGAGCGAATGCATTGCGCCCCAAACAATTGCTCCCCCAATCGCTAGCAATATCCCGCCGCTGCCAAATTTGTCTAGACCGGGTGCAGTCGCATAAACCTGCTGTTTGGGCGTAAACACAAAGGTTTTGAGCTGCTGATTTTGCAGAATAGTCGCCAGACAGCTCGCCGTCGAAACGTTCGGCAGAAACAAGCTGTAGTAGATTTTTAATCCCTGGATGGGCTGAGGCCAAGCGTAGATTAGCTGAATCGTGCTGTGGCTGCTGGGTGCGGCCTGAATCACCGGCGAGTTGGCGCTCTGCGGCAGTGGCTGCACCGTCAGGCTGGCTATCTGATTGTTACTGTTAGTGAGGCGAATCTTCTCTGCCAAGAAATCGGTTAAGTCACGCTGATGCGCCGTTACTTCACTGTCTGAAAGCTGACCGTTCCCGTCATCATCGGCAAAAGGCGTTAGGCCAGTTGGATAGGTCAAATTCATCTGAGCCGTGGACTGCTCCAGCAGAATTTCTGCCGCCGACATATCCGACCAGTGAGCGCTGCTGGGCAGAGCAGATATAGCCCAAATGCAGCAGGCTGAAATAAAGAACAACAGGCAATAGCAAAGCGATCTAATTTTGGAAGACATAGATCTTAAAAAATAAGGGGCTATGAACCAAGTCCAGCGCCGAAATTTGCGGCGCTACGAGCGTTGCGATCAAACTGCGGATGGATTTGCTGCACTTTTTGCTGATAAACCTGCGACGCGGCGGCATTCCCCAACGCCTGCTCAATTGCAGCCGCCCGGTCATACAGCCCAGCGCTGCGAACGCCTGACTTGACGGCCTCTTGAATGACCATCTGCGCTTCCGGCCAGCGCTGCGCTTCAAACAGCGCCCAGGCATAGGTGTTCAGCGTTTCGGCATCGCGGCGCTGCTTCAGCTCGGTCTGCATCAGCGTCACGGCTTCTGGGATATCTGCACTGCGGCCTCGCTCTAGCAGCAGTCTGGCCAAATCGCGACGATGCCCAAACGAACTATCGCCCAGGCTCTGACGCAGCAGGGTTTCTGCTTCTGTCCAGAGTGCTTCTGCTGTAGCCTGATCGCCCTGCGAGGCTTTGGCCTGTGCCCGCCCGCGCAAAATCAGCGGATCAAACAAAGTGGGTGCCCCGTTTGAGAGTTGGTTCAGCTGCTGGTATCGCTGCTCGGCAACGCGGTAGTTGCCCTGCCGCAGCGCCAGCTGAGCTTGATTCAGCAAGGCTTGCGGATAGTTGGGGAAAATATTCAGCGCTTCGTTGTAAAAGTCACTCGCTCGTTTTAGATCACCACGCTCGTAGTAAAATCGCCCCAGCATTGTGCGCGTCCGAGCTGAGACGCTGAGTTCGCCTGCCTCTTCCACATCCAGCGCATAGTCAAAGCTTTTGAGCGCTGCCGCATCTTGCCCCTGTGCCGTCTGCACCAGCGCCAGCAGCCCAAAAGCACTCTGGCTCAACGTCAGGTCGGCCAATGCATCTGCCGCCTGACGTGCCGCAGTGAGCTGACCCAGCGCCAGATTTGACGTGATCTGAATTGAGAGCTGTTCGGCTGGTTTAGGGATCTGCTCGGCCAGACGAAGGGCTGCGGCAAAGTTATGTTTGGCTTCCGTCACCCGCGCCATCACGGAATGCGCCTCGCTGTTGTCCATCGGCAAAATGGCCAGCGATCTTTGCGCCGTCTGTTCAGCCAGCAAATACCAGCTGCCCTCACCCGTCAGCCTTGCCGCGCTCAAATAGGCCGAGGCCAAAGCCGCCTGCTCCAGCGCCCGATCCGGATGCTGCCGCACTTGAGTTTGGTAAAAGCCAATCTCCTGCTGCAATCGCCCGGTCGGATGCCGTTCGCCTGCACTCAGCGAGTTGTAAAACGGGTAGCGGTAGGGTGCTTTGAGCGGGCTAAACTGACTCTGCCAAGCGGCTAGCCGGACTGGAAAATTCGGCTGCGTCACAATCAGCAAGCCGCTCGCCAAGGGTAAGCCAATCAGCAGAGTCAGGCCAAGCTGCTCCCAATATTTTGATTTCCAGAACGGTGCTGAACCGAGATAGATGCTGCGTTTCATAGATTCAAAAGCCTGCTTAGGAATGTTTTTTGCATCCCCCAACTCCTAGACAGAACTGGGGGACGACTCTGCTAGTTTGGCAGCGCTAGATAAGGGAAATTAGGATCGAGCGGATCATGACCCTGTCCTGGGTTGCCAGAAACACCCTCATAGCTGACGTTATCGGTGGTGACAGCGCCATTGGTCAGGACTGACAGCGCAATATCCACCACATCATCACTCAGCATCCGGCCTCGAATGGGCGAGCCTTTGGCGTTGAGGGCGTTGGCAAAACCGCTAGGGCCAGTCGTGTCAAACCGCATCACGTCTGGTATAAAAGCTCCGAGCAGCGCTGTGGCTCTAGCGGGACTATTACCCAAAGCCAGCAGCGTGGTGGTGGCTTCAGCAGCGACAGCAGGTGGGACGTTACTGCTGGGCTGACTGCTGTTGTAACGCGCCAAACTGCCCTGAGTGATCAACAGCACCTCGTTAATGCCGGGGCGAGCCATTTGCTCAGTCTGGATAAACCGCTTGCTGCGCGGGTCTTGCAGCAGCAGCGACAGCCAGACATCAAATGTGGTGGCTGGGCTGTTGGCCTGCAAAAATCGGCGCGGTACGCGCACCACGACCGTATTCACGTTATAGCCGGTTGCAAAGTCCACGGCCTGCCCTGGCGGACGGAACCCCACCGAGGGGCCACGACCCAGCAATCCAGCCCGGACGCGGAAAAACTGCTCCACGTCAAAATAGAACGGATCTTCGCGCAGTCCGGCAAAGACAGTAATATCACTGCCTCTGGCTCTCACCGAATTCTGCATCGGATTGCCATAAAGCGGCGTGGTGAACAGCGGCCTGTTCTCTACGGTTTTATCGACGACCTGCGTGCCATTGCTGTCCAGCACCGTCATCGTAATTCTCTGGCGACGGTCTGCACCCTGCGGTGCACCAAAGGTAAACCGCAATGTCGTGTCGGCTTTAGCAGCCGGCGTAGCGTCATTGTTTCTCACCCGCGAAAACCGAAACTCGTAGCGGGCTTCGCTGCTAAAAAAATACTGCTGTCGCGCCAGCGAGCGCGGGTTGGTATTCATCACGAAAACTAAATCATCTGGGCGAGCTGCCGGGTTGAGGTCAGTCTCGCGAAAGGCATAGAGATCGGTTAAGCTCAGCGCCCGACTTCTCACGTCAATATCGCCATCATCATGGTCAGAAGCTTGAATGGACTGGGGTTGCAGCAGGGTGGAAGCGCCTAGCGCCGTCAGCGACAGGCTGAGCGCCGCTGCCGTGAACCCCAGCAGCTTTTTGGGCTGGATGCGCGGCAGCTTGCGCCTTAGCACTGCTGCCTTCAACTGATTCACCATTTCTAGATCTCCTTAAGAGCAGAGTAAACCAGAGCTACGCCAAAAGCGTCTCTCTGCAAGCGTTTGAATGTACCGAAAAACCTGAGCCAGCCGTCGAGGTATCCCTCTCAAGGGGAATTACGCAGCCTGATTGGGGCTGGATTTAAAAAAATCCAGTAAATTTCCTGAGTTTTTTGGGAATGCTGCACCTAGCGCCGAATCCAGCCGTTGATCGTGAAGCGGCTGTCGGCAAACTGGCCGGAAGGGCAGCGAATCGGCAAAACTTCATGCATATAGCGGCTGAGGAAAAACACAATGCTGTTGTTGCGCGGCTCCACCATTTTGGAACTGTCAGCCTGCACGTAATAATTATTTTGCACCTGACTGTCATAGATCAGCAGCTCGCCGCCGGTAAAAGGCTTAGGCTCCTGATAAAAATAGTAAACATAGGTGAGTTCACGGGTGGCCGTATCCTGACTGCCGTTGTCGTTGTGGACTTTGTAAAACTGGCCGTCATTGTGGGCGGTGAGCTGAGCCTCAATTTGTGACAGCTCAAATGGCGTGATTTCAAACTTGCGGAACAGATCAGGTAAAATTGCCTGAATTCGCTGGCTAATTAGCTGCATATATTCAGGGAACGAGTACAGCACCACGGACTCACGGTAGTTGGCAACGCCGGTAAAGGTGGTTGTAGACTCAAACTCTGACTCATGCTGCCTCACATAGTCCAGCAGCGCCTGGTGTTCTTCGGCGCTCAAAAAGCTGTCGAGCTGCCAATATTCTGAAACGAGCGTGCTGGTTGCGGTGGGTAGACCGACTGGCGACTGGCTGGGCTGATTTAAGTTTTGGCCAGTTATATTCTGGCCAGTCGAGTTATTTTCAATCAGCAGCGGCGGCTCGGTAATCACGCCCACCAGCTGGCTGCTGTGAAACGCCAGCATCGACTGCCCCTGATTTAGCGAAATTTGAAACAGCTTTTTGATGCTGCTCGATTCGGCCATCATGGTTTGGTAGAGGTCTTGCAGCAGCGTATCGTCAGGCGCAACCGCAACGCAATATTGCTGGCCACCCGTGAGCAGAATCGTGACGGCAACGGCTTCTATTGGGCTGTCCTGATTTTCGGCGGCGGGCTGAGTCTGCCCTGCCTGTAAATCCGTCTGTCTCTTTTGCTGTGGAGTAAATCCTTTCCGCTTCATTCACCAAATCCTCATCAAAACCGCAGGGAGCCATTTAAGGTCATACGGCCATTTCAGCGTTAATTTGGGTGAAGCGTCAAGGTGATCTGCCCCCTGTTCAGCAGATCTTCAAGCATGATTTTAAAACAAGCTGAGGCAGTAGCGTTCTAAGCTACTGCCTCACAGCGATAGACTTGCTCACGAGTATAAACTCGCTCACAGGCTAGAATTTAGGACTTCAGCGCCAGATTACGCGGGCATCAGCACGGTATCAATGATGTGAATTACCCCGTTGTCGGCGGCGACATCAGGCGTTGTAACCGTGGCATTATTGACCTTAACGCCCGAGGAGGCGTCAATCTTCACTTCTGAACCTTCTACTGTTTTGGCTGACTTCAGCTTGACGACATCAGCTGCCATCACTTTACCTGACACCACATGGTAGGTCAGAATTTTCTTCAGCTTAGGAACATCCTTGAGCAGCGCATCAACCGTACCTGCTGGAAGCTTTGCAAAGGCTTCATCTGTAGGAGCAAAAACGGTAAAAGGCCCTGCACCCTTTAGCGTCTCGACCAGCCCAGCCGCTTTGACCGCAGCCACTAAAGTACTGAATGAACCAGCTGCAACAGCAGTATCAACAATATCAGCCATGATTTTTATCCAGTTATTTTGTGCGGACAGATACAATATAAGTCATTTTTAACAAAAAACACTTGACGTATAAATCTAATTAATGTGTCGAAGGGTGGATTTCTGGGAAGCTGGTTTGTGCACTTTCTGGTTCGATGCTGGATTTTTCTCTCTGCATCTAGAAATTACAATTTCCTTGGGGCTGGTGCAACCACTCAGCAAGCAGGCTACAATACTGGACACTTGAGATTTTTTAGTACAGAGATACTAGCTCAATCTGTCCACCCTGCGCCGCTCTCACCCCTAGCCTCATGGTTCAAGAACTCAGCTTCCAGAATTATCAAGACCGTCTGCCGCCGCAAAACATTGATGCGGAAGAAGCTATCCTGGGCGGCATTCTGCTCGATCCAGAGGCGATGGGACGAGTGCTGGAGGTGCTGCGCCCCGAAGCGTTTTACATCAGCGCCCACCAGGAAGTCTACCGCGCCGCGATTGCTCTCCAGGCGCAGGGTCGCCCGACTGACTTGATGAGCGTCACTAGCTACCTGAACGATCATGGACTGCTGGATAAAGTGGGCGGCCAAACCCGGATCGCCGAGCTGATAGACCGAACAATTAGCGCCGTCAACATCGACCAGTACGCGCAGCTGGTGATGGAAAAATACCTGCGGCGCAAGCTGATTCAGGCAGGAACTGAGGTGGCGCAGCTGGGCTACGAAACCAATACGCCCCTGGAAAAAGTGCTCGATCAGTCGGAGCAGAAAATCTTTAACATCACGCAGGCGCGCCCGCAGCAGAGTCTAGTCGCCACTGCCGATATTCTCACCACCACCTTTTCTGATATCGAAAGCCGTTCGCTGGGGCTGGTGCTGCCCGGTATCTCCTGCGGCTTCTATGATCTAGATGCCATGACCCAGGGCTTCCAGCGCTCAGATTTGATTATCGCGGCGGGTCGTCCGTCAATGGGGAAATGTCTGGCCTATGATGCCGAGATTCTGCTGCGGGATGGTTCGATCAGCACAATTGAGCAGATTTACCGCGCTCAGCAGGCCGATTTATTAACGCTCAGCTCAAACTGGCAGCTGAATTGGACTTCACCCTCGGCTTTTGTCGATGACGGCATCAAGCCAGTCTTTCGCGTTACGACTCGGCTGGGGCGCAGCATTGAAACGACCCTGACTCATCCCTATCTCACGGTTCAAGGCTGGCAACAACTCTCAGAACTCCAGCCCGGGGACAAGATTGCCGTACCGCGCCAGCTTCCCTGCTTTGGCAAGGCCAAGTTGCCCGATTACAAAGTCAAGCTGCTGGCTTACCTGATCGGCGACGGCTGTCTCACACATACTTGCCCCAGTTTCACCAATACCAACCCAGAGATTCAGCAAGACTTTAAGGAGGCGATTGAGCAGTTTGGGCAGCTGAGCATTCGGGTCGAAACCGATCACGGTCAGAAAGCTCCTAGCTTTTATGTGTCTACTGACTTCGAGACTGTAGCGGCTCAGCGGCAGCAATTCGGCCAAGCGCTCAGTCAAATCCTCACAGCTCATTCAATGGTTGGGCGACAGCTAGCCCAACAGCTTAACGTCAGTCCTGCTTTACTGAGTCAATGGAAGCAGGGTATCTGTACGCCTAGCCAAAGCAGCTTTGAGACAATCTGCCAGATCTTGGGTGTTTCCGCAGAATTTCTAATTCCGGGTGGATTTGCTAGCATTAATCCCCAAAATCGTCTGACGCAATGGCTAAAAGAAATGCAGCTTTGGGGGAAAAACGCGCATTGTAAAACCATTCCATCGGTCGTATTCCAGCTACAGCGGGATCAGCTCTCGCTATTTTTGAATCGACTGTTTGCCACCGACGGCTGGGCAACTGTGCTGGCTTCTGGACAGGCTCAGCTCGGCTATGCCAGCGTCAGTGAAAAACTAGCCCGACAAGTCCAGCATTTGCTGCTCAGATTCGGCATTATTGGATCGCTGCGGCTGCGTTCGGTCAAGTATCAGGGCGAAGCTCGATCCATCTGGCAGCTTGACATTACAGATGCGCGTTCAATCGGGCAATTTGTCAATGAGATCGGTATTTTTGGCAAAACAGAGGCAGTCAACGCAGTCCAGGCGGCGATCTCGACCAAACGCTACCAGACTAACCGCGACCTGATTCCAGTCGAAATCTGGCAGCAGTTGGCTATTGCCAAGGACGAGCAAACCTGGAGATCAATTGCCCTGAAGGCTGAAATTGTCGGCGCTTCCAATATTCATGTTGGCAAACGCGCTCCAACCCGCGACCGACTGTTGGCGCTGGCCACTGCTTTAGACAGTCCAGATCTTCAGGCGCTTGCTAGCAGCGATATTTACTGGGACGAGATTACTTCCATTCAGCTGACAGGCTACAAGCAAGTCTACGATTTGACTATTCCGGATACGCATAATTTCATTGCTAATGATATTTGCGTTCACAACACCAGCTTCGTCTTGAATATTGCCCGCAACATTGCTGCCTTCCACAAGCTGCCGATTGCCGTATTTAGCTTAGAGATGTCGAAAGAACAGCTCGTGTATCGGCTGCTCTCCAGTGAAGCGCAGGTGGAAAGCGGCAGGCTGCGCTCTGGGCGGGTGAGCCAAACGGAATGGGAGCCGCTGGGGCACGCGATTAGCGTTCTGTCGCAGCTGCCGGTCTTCATTGACGATACGCCCAATATTTCCGTAGCCGAAATGCGCTCCAAATGCCGCAGATTGCAGGCTGAGCAAGCCGGAGCTTTGGGACTAATCATGATTGACTACCTGCAACTCATGGAAGGCAGCGGCAGCGATAACCGCGTCCAAGAACTCTCCAAAGTGACGCGCTCGCTCAAGGGGTTGGCGCGAGAACTTCAGGTGCCAATTATTGCCCTGTCTCAGCTCAGCCGAGGCGTCGAATCGCGCACCAACAAGCGGCCAATGATGTCAGATCTCAGAGAAAGTGGCTGCTTGACGGGCGAGACTTTGATTACGCTGGCAAGCGGTCTAGAGGTTCCCATTCGCGATTTAGTGGGGCAATCTGATTTTACCGTTTGGGCAGTCAACGAAACTACAATGCAGCTTGAGCAAGCAACTGTGAGCCGTGCTTTTACAACCGGAATAAAGCCTGTATTACAGCTCAAAACTCAGCTAGGACGGAGTATTCGCGCTACTGGCAATCATCAGTTTTTGACAATTCAGGGCTGGAAGCGTCTAGATGAATTAGAAATTGGCGATCGAATTGCCTTGCCGCGTCAGTTATCCAGCTCAGCGCCTCAAACAATCAGTGATGCAGAACTGGCGCTGCTCGGTCATCTCATTGGTGATGGCTGCACGTTGCCTCGTCATGCCATCCAGTACACCACCTGCGAAACAGACTTAGCTGAAACGGTCATATCTCTGACGACTCAAGTTTTTGGCGAGCAGATCAATCCTCGAATTGTTCGAGAACGTGACTGGTATCAGGTTTATCTCGCAGCTAGTCGGCGGTTGACGCATGGCGTGCGAAATCCTGTCGCTCAGTGGCTGACTCGTTTGGGCGTATTTGGTTTGAGGTCGCATGAAAAATTTGTGCCCACTGCCGTCTTTGAGCAACCCCAAGCGGCAATTTCCCTGTTCCTGCGTCATCTTTGGAGCACAGATGGTTCGATTAAGCTAATCGCTGGTCGCAGTCCTCGTCCCATTGCTTATTATGCCAGCAGCAGTCAGCGACTTGCTCGTGATGTGCAGGCTTTGCTATTGAGAGTTGGTATCAATGCTCGACTCAGAATCTCTTCACAGTCTGGCAAAGGGCGTGATCAGCATCATGTCGTTGTCACCGGCAAAATAGATATAGAGAGATTCGTGAATTTAATTGGCGCAGTAGGCTCGTATAAGCAACAGGCGCTCCAAGAGATTGCAGCTCATATTTCTGGCAGAGTCTCCAATACGAATCGGGATGTAATGGCTCATCATGTTTGGAAAATCTATGCTGTTCCTGCCATGCAAGTTGCGGGTTTAACAACCCGGCAAATGCAGTCTCAGCTTGGTATGGCTTACTGCGGAACTAGCATTTATCAGCAGAACTTGAGTCGTGAACGCGCTGCGCGACTGGCTCAAGTCGTAAATTCAGCAGAGTTGAAGCATCTGGCAACCAGCGATATTTACTGGGATTGCGTTCAATCAATCCAACCAGACGGAGTGGAAGAAGTCTTTGATTTAACCGTTCCAGAGCTGCATAATTTTGTTGCTAACAACATCGTGGTTCACAACTCAATTGAGCAAGACGCAGATGTCGTTATGATGCTCTATCGCGACGAATACTACAATCCTGACACGCCTGATCGCGGCATTGCCGAAGTGATTATTACCAAGCATCGGAATGGCCCAGTCGGCACAGTCAAGCTGCTGTTCGATCCGCAGTACACGCTGTTTCGCAATTTGGCTGCTCCCAGCCGAACTTAAAAATGCCAGTCACTCACTCGGCGGCTGAGAATCGGCTGACTCTGCGGGCTTGCGCCACTGTCGCAGCCAGCTAGATCGACTCAAATTCTGCCAGAGCATGACGCTACCCGTACCCAGCATCCAGAGTGCGCCCAGCCCGTTCAGCAGCACATAGAACGGCTCCAGAAACTGCCCCAGATATTCGCCTTCATGAATCACCATGAGCCAATGCACCTGCTCTCTGGGCAAGTTAAACCAGCTCTTGGCTAAGCGATAGGTCACGCCTGTGAGAATAGTCAGGGAAAGCGGCAAAATGACCAGCGGCGCAATGGTTTGGTGTAGCTTACGAATCTGACGCATGTTCATAATTAATATTCACTTGAGACTATAGCCAATTACCCAAAAGCATGTAAGGTGCCCAAAAGCGCGGTGCGCCATACTGCGGATCTTTCAGCAGCGCCAGCTGTGCCTGCCGTAGCGCTTCAGCTTTAGAAACTTGATTTTCGCCTAAGCTGCGATAAAACTGCTCCATCAGAGCGGCTCCCGAATCATCCTGCAAATTCCACAGTGAGGCCAGAGTGCTACGCGCCCCAGCTCTGATTGAAACACCTGCCATGCCCAGCGCCGCCCGCCGGTCGCCTACCGCAGTTTGACAAGCGCTCAGTACCAATAGCTCAATGGGCTGCGGACTAATCGCCTCGCGTTGCAGCAGCTGACCCAGCTCATTCACGTTAATTGGCCGATCCCAGGCCAGAATAAACGTATTGGCCGCATTAGAGCTAAACTGCCCGTGAGTGGCAATATGCACAATCGCGTAGTCAGATTGATTCACCTGCTTTTGCAAGTTGGCCTGCGTAAAGCTCTCGTTAAATAGCACCTTGCTCGGAATCTCGGCTTTAATCTGCTGAATCTCCTGGGCGACAAACTTCAGCGGCGCAAAGTTGTCCCGCGCTTCGCTGAGTCCGGCAATGAGCAGGTTGGCATAGCGCAGCGGCTGCGGATCTGCCAAACGCAGGCCGGGGGCAACCGCTACGCTATAGGTTTCAATCAAAAACTGCTGTCCGTCATTTAGTGCAGCCAGCGGCAGACTGCGTAAACTGCCGTCTAGCACAAATACCAGCGTTTCAATGGATGGATTCAGCCGCTCACTGGCCGGAGCCAGCAGCCAGCGGTAAACCTGCTGAGATAAAACCTGTGAACGCTGCGAGACATAGGGTAACTTCAGCTCATTCAGCAGTTCATCTACCGTAGCTTCCAGGGTTGGGCGAGCAACGGCACTGCTGTAATGCTGCAACTTTTGCTGCGGCAATTTCAAAATCACCTCAACTCGATCCGGCAAAACAATCGTGTAGAGTACTGCCGCCGAAAGATTATCGCGGTCAATGACTTGATCTAGCTTCAGCTCGGTTTCTAGACAGGCTTCCCGCAAGAAATTGTCCAGCTCGGCCACTTGCAGCCCTTCAATCACCTGTCGCGCTTGGTCAAGCTCAACCTGTGAGGATTGAATATCCGCCGCCAGCAGCAGATCGGCCAACTCCCGATAAACCGGCTCCACCTGCGACTGAAACGAAAACTGCACCTCGCGGTTAATGCCCACCAGATCACTTCGTAGTGACTGGAGGCTGCGGACAGCTTCACTGTAGGCTGCAATTGCGCCAGTTCGATCTCCCTGCTGCTTTAACAATCGCCCCAGCTGCCACTGCCAGCGATAGGCCAGATCTGCCGCCTGCATCGACTGCGCCAGCATCAGGGCTTGCTCGGTGGCTCGAATAGCGGGTTGCTGGTGCTGCTCATAATATTGACCGAGGCTGCCCAGCGCAAAGGATTGCTGCCGCAGATCGCCAAGGGTCGCGGCTTGCTGCGCGGCGGCAATCAGCTGTATGTCAGGGGAGCCTATTTCGAGCTGCATTTCGGCCAGCGCCAGCTTGATCTGCTGTGAGAGGCGGCTGTGGTTCAGCGGCAGCGCGGCGATTTGTGGCTCTAGTGCAGTGGCTAGAGCAACTGCCTCTGGATAGCGCTGAAGCGTGATCAGTGCGTCGATTTGGTTGAGCGGTGCGGTCGCTGAGTTCTGCTGGGCGGCCTGCTGGTAGAGCCACAGCGCCTGCTGCATCTGCTGCACAAACTGTTGGGCAGCGGCGACTTGGCGCTGCTGTAGGGCGATGGCGGCCAGCGTACTTGGGCGAGGAGCCTGGAGCACCGACAGCGCTGCCTCTGGCGTCAGATTGCTGAGGCTGAGTGCCGTGCTGGCTTCGCGCTGCGTCAGATTACCCAAGCTCAGCTGAGTTGCCGCCATAGCATCTGGGTTAACAGCATCTGGGTTAACAGCATCTGGGTTAGCGTCATCTGGGTTAGCAGAAAGCCGTAGCGCTAGCTCCAGCATCTGCCGCGACTGGCTCAAATCGCCTGCCACCTGCAAGGCTTCGCCCAGACTGCGTAATATGCTCACTTTTAAAGGCTGATCGGGCTGAAGCTGATCGTTGAGTTCGCTCAACTGCGCCAAGGCTCGCCGGTACAGCCCCAGCGCTTGCAACGCCTGCACCTGATCAAACTGGCTTTGCTGCAATCCGGTCAGATTATCTTGCTGTTGATACAGCTTGGCCGACTGCTGCCAGCTGAAAAGGGCGGCTTCGGCCTGTCCTTGCGCCAGCTGAAGCTGTCCTTGCAGTTCTAGCACTTGCGCCAGTACAGGTGCATTTACAGCTAGCCTCAGGCTGGTTGCAATCGCCTGATTTGCCTCTGGCCAGCGCCCCAACTGCTGATAGAGCGTAGCCAGATTGGCCCAAGCCGCCGCCTGGTGGGAGGCATCACCCTGCTGAATTTCTGGCAGCAGCCGCTCAATGGCTGCCCCATAGTTGCCTGATTCGTAAAAGGTTTGGGCTGGCGCTAGCTCGGCCTTAGCTGGCGCTAGCCAGCAGAGGCCAACCGCGAGCAGCGTCACCCAAATATAGCGCCATCTTACTCGCATTGCGTTCTCCTACGCTACTCGCCTAACGGCACAGACCGCAGATCATTCCCCTGAATCTGCGTATGCAGCCGCCAAGCTGGATCGGGCTGGGGATAGTCGCTGCGGTAATGTCCACCTCGGCTCTCGGTGCGGAAGGCGGCGCTTTGCAGCATTAGCATAGAAATATCTAGCAGGTTGCGGAGTTCCCCCCAGCTGCGGATGGCCGCATGAACGCTGGGATCAGCCTCAGCCTGACGAGCTGGCAGCGCCAGCATCTGCTGGCTAAAATCCAGTTCGCCAAACGCCTGCCGCCAGCTTTTCACCTGAGCAATCGCCTGATCTAACGTCGCCTGCTCCCGGCAGATCCCAGCAGACTGCCACATTAGCTGCGGTAGAGCCTGCCGCCAAGCCTGAATCTGAGCAGATTCAGGCTGGCTCAGCGTCGGCAGCTTGCCAGATTTCTCAGATTTCTCAGACCTCTCAGACATTCCCGCCCAGCCAGGCTCCGGCTGCAAATTCGCCAACTGCGCCCCAAACACCAGACATTCCAGCAGCGAGTTACTCGCCAGCCGATTTGCGCCATGTACCCCCGTGCTCGCCGTTTCCCCCACCGCATAAAGTCCCGGCAGGCTGGTTCGACTCGCCTGATCTGCCACTACGCCCCCCATCCAGTAATGCGCCGCAGGCGAAACCGGAATCGGCTGAGTCAGCGGATCAATCCCCCACTGCCGACAAACGCCCACAATATTCGGAAAGCGATGTTCTATCCGCTCCGCCGGAATTGAGCGCAAATCGAGCCAAACCGACCCGCCATCCGCTGCCAGCAGATGACTAAAAATTGCCCGACTCACCACATCTCTGGGAGCCAATTCGCCCGCCGGATGATAGTCAAAGGCAAAACGGTAGCCCGCTGCATCGACCAGATGCGCTCCCTCGCCCCGCACCGCTTCGCTAATTAAAAACCGGGGCGCGTTCGGCAGCGTTAAGGCTGTGGGGTGAAACTGGACGAATTCTAAGTCGCGCAGCGCCGCTCCAGCTCGCCAAGCCATGGCCACGCCGTCGCCCGTACTCAGCGGTGGATTGGTCGTCTGGGCATAGATTTGACCGCCGCCGCCAGTCGCCAGCACTACCGCGCCCGCCCGCAGCCAGCTGAGTTTGCCTTGCTCCAGCAGCCGCAGCCCGCAGCAGCGCCCCTGCTCCACCCAAAGATCTAGGCCAAACGCCTGCTTAATCTGAATGTTGGGGCGTGCCAGCACTTGGGCAATTAAGGTTGTCACCATTGCCCGTCCGGTGGTATCTGCGGCATGGAGCACCCGTCGCCGCGAGTGCGCTGCTTCTAGGGTAAGCGCGAGTGAATCGCCGGATCGGTCAAATCCCACCCCCATTTCGACCAATGCCTGCACGCACTGCTGCGCCTGCTCCACGAGTAGCCTGACTGCGGCGGGTTCACAGAGTCCGGCTCCGGCTTTAAGCGTATCGGCAATATGCAGCTCTGGCGAGTCTTCAGGCGCAATAGCAGCAGCAATGCCGCCCTGCGCCCAGTCGCTAGCCGAGAGCGCCAGCGGCTCTTTGGTGACTAGCCCCACCCGCAGCTTTGGCGGCAGACAGAGCGCCGTGTAAAGTCCGGCAGCGCCGCCGCCCAGCACCAATACGTCAAAATCAGGTAAATGGGTTGAAGCAGAATCGGGCACGGTGCAGGGTAGGAGCTTGTAGGAGCTGAGAGTACAAAAAATCGCTCTAGTCAGGAATCGGCTTGCCGATTAGTTCCGAGAGCGATCTGGAATTGCGATCGGGGCGGATCGACTACCCCGGTTCAGATCTAGCGATAGATGCCGTTGTTGAAGCGGTCGCCGCCTTCTACAAAGGTGTCTTCGGGGTCAGAGAGCGTAAATCTGTCCATGTTGGCCTGCAAGACGCTGATTTGGCGGTCGGTCAGCTCTGGCATCTTTAGTACGTCATCGATGCTCTCGAAGGGGGCGTTTTGCAGGATTTTGCGAGCCAGAGTGGGATACAGCCCCGGATATTCCATGAAGGCGCGAATATTGGTATTGTTCAGGTCGATCTTTTTGCCAAATTCAGTAGCTAGCTTGTCATCAGCCCGATTGCGTGGCTCCATTGCCATCAGCAGCGGCGTGGTCGGGGCATTCCAACCTGCCGCAACGGCAGCAGGCTGCCATCCGCTCAAACCGCCCAGCGCCACAGCTAGCAGCAGCATACCGCCGAGAATCTGGCTAAACAAGCGGCCAAACAGTTGTTTCATCGATTTTCTCTCTCCCAATCTCAGGCGATCAAAGTTCATGCGAAATCTCATCCTAAACCTTTATGCACACAGCGTTTAGTAAGAGCCTAGCATTTTTCGATCCCCTATTTTTATGAGCCAGATGTTGAGGCCAGCTTAGGGCAAAGGTTGCTGATATCTGGCGCGCTGAGCTTAAACGCTACAGCGGCAGATGGGGACATTGCTCAGGTGAGAGCCGCAGATAGCGACTGCATTCTTCTGGGGTGAGCTGGCGCAGGCTGCGCTCCTGTGCCAGATGCAGCAGCATATCCCAAGTCGCGGCCCAAAGGCTGACTCGACCTGTCTGATCCAGCGTGGCGACATATTGACCGTCTGGACTAAAAAAGGCTTTGACCACTGCGGTGGTTTGCCCATCTACAGCACTGGGCTGGAGCAGAGCCTGCGCCTCGCCCGATGCCGTATCCCAGAGTCGAGCCGTGCCGTCGGCGCTGGCGGTGACAATCAGCTTGCCGTCTGGGCTAAATTCAGCGTCCAGCACCGATTTCTGATGCTGATCCAGCGATAGCTTGGCCTCGCCGGTCGAGACTTGCCAGACTTTGGCACTGCCATCCCAGCTTGTGGTCACAGCCAGCTGGCCATCCGGGCTAAATTTAGCGCTGCTCACCGCATCATCATGCTGAAACTGCTGCTCTTGCTGGCCGGTTTTAGCATTCCAAACGCGAGCCGTTTTGTCCCAGCTGGCGCTGATAATCTGCTGTCCATCTGCGCTGTACTGCGCCTGTCGAATTGTGGCGCTATGTCCGCGCAAAACGGTCAGGCTCTGTCCCGAACGCGCATCCCAGATCCGCATGGTCAAGTCATCTGCTACGCCCAAGATCTGCTGACCGTCTGGGCTGAAGGACAAGTGACGGATCGCGACTGGAGCCGTATGTGCTGTAGTTTGGGAGGGCTGAGCCTCGGATGACAAGACTTGGCTGAGCAATGCAGTTGCGTCACTTGAAGAGCGCCAGTTTTCGAGGCGGTAAAGCAAGCTTGGCGCTTGCCCTGCTTCAGTTTGGTACAGAGAAACCTGCCCGTTCAAATTTGCCCTAGCCAGCAGCGAACCATCGGCGCTGAGCGCAAAGCCAGTCAGCGCCGTTTGCTCATCTGGGAAGCCAGATTTTTCAACGCCCTCCAAGCCAACCGACTGAGCCGTCGGATTCAGGATTGGGGTTTGGGGCAACTGCATAAACCCAGTAGCGGCCTGATTGCGGCCTGCACCTGGCCAAAGAGCCAGCAGTCGCTCTCGCAGCTTGGCGGCTGTCGTCTGGGGCTGAATCGCCGCAAGATGCAGCGCCGGATTGCTGGGGTTGGCCGGCAAGCGATCACTCAAGATTTTCCACTGGCGTAGCTGACCATCCGGCGTAACGGCCACCATTTGGGTTGCAGTCAGATCCGGTTGGGCTGGCTTGGTCAGTTGAGCGACGGGCTGAACGGGGGCAGCTGACGGCTGATCACTTCCAGGCAAAAACGTTGCCCATTCTGTTTTGCCAGTCAGCTGCAAGGCGGGCAGCTCACCGCCCTGTGCAGCACTCCAGATCCGCAGATTGCCTGCTGCGTCGGCTGTAAAAATATAGGTGCCATCTGGCGTGAACTGCATGGCGGCAATACCGTCTTGATGTCCAGACAGTTTGCCCAACTGCTCACCCGTGCCGCTGTTCCACAGATAGGCCGACTGCGGATCGTCGCCAGCAGTCGTGGCAAATATCTGGCCGCTGGGGCTAAATTGCAGCAGCTCGGGTTTGCTGGCTTCGGGCTGAACCGAGCCGATCGAATTCGCCTGTCGCAATAGCTTCGGGGGCTGCTGTCCAGCCTTCAAATCCCAAAGCCAGATTTGCTCGGCATCTAAGGCCGCTAGCTGCTGCGCGTTGGGGCTAAATTCTAGCTGTGCGGCTGTGGATTTTTGACTGGCTGCTGCTGGCATCGCGGCGATCTGCAACATCTGCCCCGTTTGGCGGTTCCACGTTCTGACTTTGCCATCCTTGCAGACTGTAATAATTTCCTCGCCCGTCCTGAAATGCGCCTGATAGACCACATCAGGATGCGTCAAGGTTTTGAGTAGCTTGGGTTTGAGCTGACCATTGGCATCTGCGGTGAGCTGCCAGAGTTGCGCTGTACCGTCAGCCCCAGCGCTGATCAGCGATTGGCCATCGGCGCTCAGATCAAAGCTGGTCAGGTTTTTGTGAGGTAAGCTAACGCGAGCGCCAGCCTGCCAGAGTGCCAGTTCGCCCTGCTGATTCAGCGTCATCCAGGCTCCGGCCACAAAGCGAATCTGCTGCACAGGCGCACTGTCAGTTAACTGCTGTAAAACTTCCCCTGACTCAACCGACCAGATTTTGACCGTCGGTGAGCCTGCGGCCATTGCGGCCATCTGCTGGCCATCTGCACTAAAGGCAATGGCGCGAATTGCGGGCTGATGGGGCAACCCGGCATCCCAGCTCAAAACCCGCTGACTCTGGGGTTTTGTATTGTAAATTGTGCCTGCATTGAACCCCCAGAGCCGAATCGTGCCATCTGCGCCCGCTGTGGCAAAGCGCTGTTGATCTGGGCTAAAGGCAATCTGCTGGACTGCGCCCTGCTGGGACGGTAGCTCCATCTGCAAGCGCAGGTTTTGCAGCGCGGCTCTCAGGCTGGACTGCGTTTCGTAGCCTGCGTTGCTCTGGCTGGCTAGCCGACTCAGCAGCAGCGCCGTCATTGGATCAGCGTCTTGATCTTGCAGAGCGGCTTGAGCCAGCGCCGTGCGCTCATGCGCGGTCGCCTTTTGCAGCTGATTTTCCTGTTCGCCCTGCTGCTGGATCACGCCATAATATTGGCTCATTACCAGCAGCAGCGTCGCCATTAACGCCGAAGGCACAGCCACCTGCGTCCGTCGCGATTGCCGTCTCGCCCGCCGACATTCCATCACGCTAACGCTGAGATACTGCTCGGCCAAAGCCGACAGCTCATGCGGATAGAGCTTGACAAAATCTTCGGCATCTCGCAGCTTCAGACCATTTAATAGATAGTCGCCCCGAGTGGGCTGTCCTGCCTGATCCCATTCCTGCGCCGCCTGCTCAATCCGCCGCTGTCGCCGCAGCAGTTCCCGCCCTGCATTTAGCCAGCCTCGCAGCAGCGACCAGTTGCGGATCAGCGCCTCATGCGTCACATCCACGATTTCCTGCGAGAAATATTGGGCTGAATATTGGGCTGAATATTGGGCTGAGCTGTCGGCTCTCACAGCCTTGAGCCGAGTTTCAGTCAAAGTCTGAGTGGCCTGAGCGGGAGTCTGAACCGCCACCGTCACTTCTGAAGCTGGCGTTGGCTCAACCGCACCGCCTTGACTAATAATTACCAGCTTGGCTGCCACCAGCTTTTCCAGCACCTGATCGACCAGCGCAATCGGAAAGGCTGGACTGACCAACTCCGACTTCATCACCCGCCGCCGCGTGTCTTCGGTACCTTCGCCCAGCTGAGTTAGCGCCAGAAATATCCGCTTGGCCACGCCCTGCTCTTCCGGGTTGAGGCTGTGAAACATCGCCGTCGCCCGCTTCTGCAACGTGCCCCGCACGCCGCCCAATTCTTGATAGGCATCTAGCGTCAGCCGCGCCATGCCGCCTTCCCCCACGCGCCGCCGCTGCCACAGCTCCAGCAGCGTATATTGCAGCAGCGGCAGTTCGCCCGGTGCGCCGATCACATCCATCATCATCGTGTAGACCAGATTGGGCTCGCAGACCAGCCCGACTTTTTGGGCAGGCCGGACAATCGTGGACTTGATCTGCTCATACTTCAGCGGTGAAACCGTGATTTGATGCGGCATGATCTGCTGAGCCAGCCCTTCATAAAATGAGCATTTGGTCAAAAAGTCAGCCCGCAGCACAATCACCAGGCTGAGCCAGTCTTGGGCGATATCCAATGCGCCCACCAGACAGTCAAAAAACTCCTGCCGCTCGCGTTCTGCCTGCGTGCCCTGCGAGAGCGTAAAGACTTCCTCAAACTGATCAATCACCAGCAGAAATCTGGGGCGCGGTTCTAGGCCAGTTGCGCCCGCTGGTAGGCTTGCCCGCACCAGCTGCGCCAGCCCCACGCCGCCGTCTTGCAAAAAAGTTTCAGCCCGCCGCAGCTGCTCAGCTCGCTCTAGATCCACCAGCTCTGGATCAATAAAAGCCGCTGCCAAACTCTTGAGCGGATGCTCAGTCGGGGTAATCAGCCGCATCTTCCACTGATCGCTGCCCGCCACTTTTCGCCCCTGCCGCAGCTGGGTTAATAGCCCTGCCCGCACCAGAGAAGACTTACCGCTGCCTGAAGCTCCGGTCACGGCCACAAACTGATTTTGCACCAGCTTGTCGAGCAGCTGCTGCGTCAGCGCCTCGCGGCCAAAGAAATACTCGGCGTGCGATTCATCAAAAAACTCTAGCCCCCGGTAAGGACAAATGCCCTTGGACTGCACGGCTGGCGCTGGCGCAGCTTTTGCCTGTCCGCCCTGGCGCGTCAGAATAATCTCGCTCCCCGAACTTTCAAACAGCGGCTGCTGAATTTCGCCCTTGAGGCTGTGGTTCACCCAGTCGGTGAGCGCATGGTTAGACACGACGCCAGCCGGGAGGCGATTTGGGTCAAGCCCGCTCAGCAATGCGCCGGTGAATACGCTGTACTCGGTATCTAGCGATTCATAGGCGGTTTCGTATTCTCTGGAGGCGGCCATAAACAGACGGTCGGTGCCAGCCTGCGCTCCTGGATCGGCTTCCAGGAAGTTGAGCAATTCGCCGCTGTGGCAGCAGTCGAGCCAGATTACCCGCTGGCGCACCGGGCTTTCTTGCAGCAATCGCCGCAGCCAGAACAGTGATAGGCCGTAGAAGCCTTGGTCGGGGTTGGAGTCGCTCAGCGCCAGATAGCCTTCCCGAATTCCGGCATCACGCTGAATGCCGTGACCGGAAAAGTAGAAAATCGCCGTCTGTGGGATATTGCTGCCCTTGGGCTTGAATAGGTTAATCAGCGCGGTTTCTAGCTCTCGCAGCGTTACCGGAGTTTTTTGACCCACCTGCGGTTTTCCCGATTGAATCACCTCCGGCAGCCGATGCACCCGGCATTCGCCATAGATATGCAGCTGCTGAGCAATCGCCTCTGCATCCTTCGCTGGCGCTTTTAAGCTCGGCAAATACTGATAGGTATTGACTCCTACAACCAAAGCATCCCGTGACATCGATACACCCTCTACAAAACTCAACCGATCCGACTCGCTAACTCAAACTCCTGATTAAATGCTTGAAGTTAGCCTGCCTATTTCTGAACAACTTGTCGCTCTATAGCAGCCCTTTTTCTGTAACAGCTCAAATCACTTGAAATTGAATTTTCTGGGTGATCAGAGTCACAGTTGATCCATGAGCCTCGTCAATTTTTCAATCTTTACAAGTCAGCTTTAAGCAAATATTTAGCCGAGATTTGATTGAAGTAATTGGCAAGCATCTCAAAAATTACTGAGAATAGAGCGACCTCCATATCTACAAACATATCCAGGGTTTTGATCAACTCAAAGGGGGCAAAACCCCTCGCCTGTGTGTGTTTTGAGATTAAGAGCTGCATGAAAATGAAAGCTCAAAGTAAAGCAAGATTGAAGTTAACCGTTGAAATACGGAAAGTCTAGATTTAATCATTTCAGCTCTCAGTATTTATGCAAGGAATAACTTATCTAAAGTTAAATCATTCGGATAAACGATGTTCTGACTCACGAAATC
>CASBQH010000182.1 GCA_949127695.1 Synechococcales cyanobacterium PMM_0073 | reverse complement strand
TCTCTGGATGCGGGACGATCTGGTTTCAGCCACTCCGGGCGCATTTATCTACCCGATTTTTCTGGGGTTTCTTTATTTTCTGCTGCGCGGTGCGATCATTCCCACTGTCATTACCATCGCGTTACAGGGATTGTTCTATCCACAGTGCGTTTTCTTATCTGCCGGAATATTATTACTCCGTCTGCGAGACTGGCAGACGGGGCGCTGGGCAGATGCGAGACAGCTGCGGCTGATTGTGGCAGGTTTGGGAATGGCGGTGCTGGTGATTGGGCTATATAGCCTCAAATCCTCAGAGTTTGGCAAAGTAATTAGCTTGGAGACGGCTCGTGCCATGCCTGCCTTTGCCCCAACCGGCTGGTCGGCCTTCTTTTCCGAGAGCTTTGTAGATTTCTGGATCTGCGGTAAGCGCAGCGGACTGATTCCAACTGAATGGTGCGAACTGAGCAAGAATGCCCAAGCGGAGCTTCAGCCTTGGCTAATCCTTCGGTTTGCCTCAATTTGGCTGGGGTTAGGACTGCCCATTTTGTTAAGTCTGCGCCTGCCGCTGGTAAAGCGAATCACGCCAAATTTGAGCATTCTGCCACAGCTTTTAATCACCTCAGTCAGCTTGTTTCTGCTCGCGCATCTGCTGGCCTTTCGACTGCATTTACCCAACCGTTACACTGAGCATAGCTTTCGGATTCTGCTGGCTTTGTCTGCCGGGATTGCGCTAGTGATGATTTGGGATAGCCTGTTTCAGTTGTTCTTAAAGCTAAATCGCTTGAGTCTGCCAGTTTTGTTCTCGGTGATTCTGGCGGCTTCTCTGGTGTTCTATCCTTACAGCCTATCCATTAATCGCGATCCGTTTCCAGTGACGGGCTATTTCAAAGGATATCAAACTTCGCTCTACGAATTTTTCGCCGATCAGCCCAAAGATATTACCGTGGCCTCACTCAGCGAAGAAGCCAGCCAAATTCCCAGCTTTTCCCAGCGCTCGCTTTATGCAGGCGGCGAGGGCTATCTGCTGCCCTATCACCCCAAATACTATGAGCAGATCAGTCAAAGACTGCTGGCGCTGATTGAGGCGCAGTATAGCCCAGATCCCAATGCGCTCAAGGCGTTTATTGCTCAGTCTCAGGTCAGCTTTTGGCTGCTAGATGCCGAATCATTTCAGCCAGATTTTGCCAATCCCAAGTCTTACCTCAAGGCGGTGTTTGATCAGTTTCCAGCTGAAACTGCCGCGATCAAAGCTCAGATTCAGGCGGGTACTCCGTCGGCGCTGTCTCAAGTGAGCGGCTGCATGGCTTGGCGCAATCAGCAGTTTCGGGTGCTGCGAACCAAGTGCATCTTGCGGCAGTAGTCGCCGGTTTCACTAACTGCTTACTACTGCCCAAACGGCTTCGGCTCAATTGCCAGCTGTGCCACAATCGCCTGGTAAAACCGCTCGGCTAGCTGCGCGGAGGCGGCATCTGTCAGGCTGGTGGCGCTTTGGAATACTGGCTCTGCCGACTGAGCGTAGAGATCTTTGAAATCGAGCAGTTTGGCGTTGGCGCTAGACTGAACCGCCTGCTGAGCGGCTGCCGTCAGCTTGCTGTAGCCCGCCTGCATCTGCTGCGGATAGTTGCTGCCCAGCTTGGCTAAGATTGCCTGCTCTTGGGGCGACTGCGTCTTGCGGTCTAGCAGCGTGGGCTCAATGCCCAGCAAAATCGGCTTACGCGCCGCCGCCGTCCAGCGCAGCATTTGCGCCAGATTTGTTTGGTAGCGCTGCACTCGTGCCGTTAGCTCCGCCAGATCAGCCGTCAAATCTGCGGCTTGCTCTAGGGCGGGCTGAGCAACTGCGGCTTCGGGCTGTCGCTGCCAATATTGCAGGAGGCGTACTGCATAGAGCTGATTCAGCCAGCCTTTCACCTGCTCGCCCGACTGCTCGATCCAATTGGGCGCAGGTTTGGCCTGGTTGAGCAGCAGCGCATCCAGTCCCGGCACATCCGCCGCGCTGTAGAGGCTGGGCAGCAGCAGATCACTCTGGCCATCGAGCAGCAGCAGTAAATCAGGACTGTAGGCCGCAAGCTGCATCAGGCTGGCGGCATTATTGCCAGAAGCATAGCCCGGTACAGCAGCATTCACCACCCGATACTGCCGCTCTGGAATCCGAGCTGGCCGCTGCAAAACCTTCTGCACCTCGTCTGCGGTGTAGGGCAGCGTTGCGGGCTGAAACTGACCGGGCTGCGCCTGCTGCGCCGTGACCTGAGCGTCGAGCCGAGTTTCGATTTGGCCAGCCAGAGTGGTCTGATTGTTGGCGCTAAGCTGCCCGAAGGCCATGGAGCTACCCAGCAGAAAAATCCGCAGTTCGTTGGCGGCTTTTTGGGTGGGCAGGGGCTGATCGGCTCGGAAGCCCTGCGCGTTAATTTTCCAATAGTTGCTCTGCTGCTGCGGCAAGAGTTGATAGCCCAGCAGCGGGCTACGAACCGCCTGAAGCTGGCCTGCATGGGGCAGCGCATAGGGCTGACCGCCGGGGCTAAGGAATTCTAGCTGATAGGCTGCGACGCGCTTGTCTAGCTCAGAAGCCTGCGGCAAAACGGTCTGGCTCAAGCCTGTGCTGCTAATGACTAAGCGGGCAATCAGCTCTAGGCCAATCAGAATGCCCACGAGCGCTGCCGCATAGAGATACCAGGGGCGACGGCGGGGCTTGCGTCCCCAGCGCTGAGAAGAGCGCCGTTTGAAAGGTTTATACATAAGCAGTGGGGCAGTTGGGTTGAAGCGGGGCTGGATGCAGTTGCAGCCGCTTGTTACGTTTGCCAACCAGAGAAGCTATAGCGAGGCCAAGGTTAAAGGCCAGAATTGGGGAAAGCGGTCGGCGGTTGAGTTAAGTTCGACTAGCAATCAATCAGCAGTAGATCAATCAAAGTGCGGAAATCTTTGATTAGACTAGGCCGATTTTGGGGAGTCAGACAAGGAACATGCAAAAACAGGGCTTGAGTGTCGGGGTAGCTGCTCACATAATTTAGCATCGTGTGGTACAGACTGTTGCAAACAAATCGACCAGCATCCCGGCTAACCCCCGTATGGAGCAGGTTCGCCGCAATTTTTTCCAAATTTAAACCAGTCTTCAGCACCGAGTCACCCCAGACAGCCTGTACCTCTAGGCTGAGCTGTTGGCGCGACTCTGCCATGCCGCAGCAGAGCAGAATTTGAGGCCGCAGCTGCTCAAATTTGGCAATGGTGAGGCTGCGCGCCACAGGTAGATTTACCGGCAAATAGCGAAACACCGCCACCGAGTCGGCCAGCTCCGGCATCTGCGCCAGCTCCGCCACCAGTTGATCAGAAGAATTGGCGGTCTGATGGGCTTGCCAAGGGGCAAAGGATGTGACTAGAATGCGCTGATTCACAGGTAAAGCAACCACCATAGCAAAGCTGATTGAGAGGTAGCAATGGCCGATGTGATTCCAACGCTGCCGCTATCAGCCAGCGCCAGCCAAACCGCCAGCCAAACCGCCAGCCAAGCCGCCAGCCAAATCGCCAGCCAAATCGAGCAGGCTTGCCGCAGCACGGGTTTCTTCTACCTCGTGCCGCCAGACTCAATCTGGCTTCAAGCCACGCAGGCGTTTGCCCAGTCCAAAGCCTTTTTTGAACTGCCGACTGCCACCAAGCTGCAAATCGAGCGTTCGGCAAAGACCAACTGTGGCTATGTGCCGCTGGGCAGCGAAGCCCTGAACCCTAACCGCGCCAGTGACTGCAAAGAGGCGCTGAATCTGGGGCTGGCAAATCTGGGAGCCAACGCTTGGCCGGCTGAGCTACGCTCGTTTCAGGCGGGTCTAGAGCCGTTCTATCACGCCTGTATTCAGCAGGTAGCGCTGCCGCTGTTACGCTCGCTTGCGCTGAGTTTAAGCCTACCCGCAGCGTTTTTCACAGCGCGCCATCAGCAGAATTTTTGTCTGCGGCTGCTGCATTATCCGCCGCTTGAGCTTGGCGCTGAGCCAGAGAGCAGCGCAATTCGCGCCGGAGAGCATACCGACTATGGCACGATCACCCTGCTGTTTCAGGCTGGGCAGGGCGGCTTAGAGATTTTGAGCCACGGCGACTGGCTGCCCGTCGCGCCAAAGCCAGAATTAATCTTGGTGAATTTGGGCGATGCAATTCAGCGCTGGACGAATGATCGCTACCGCTCGACGCCGCATCGGGTGGTTTCAGCGCCAGTTTCAGCGCCAGCTTCGCGCTACTCAATGGCGCTGTTCTGTGACCCTGACCCAGCCGTTGAAATCGCCTGCCTGCCCAACTGCCAAAACACCGAGCATCCTGCCCACTACGCGCCAATTCGCTATCAAGACTATTTGCAGAGTCGCTTTGCCGCCACCTATGGCCTGCCCAGCAGAGATGACAGAGCTGGCACGGTTCCCTAGCTCGCCACCAGCAGCTTCAGGTCTTCTACCAGCATGGCCAGCAGATTCACCGCATCCACTTCCAGCGCCACCCAGGCGTTTGCGGTAGTTTTAATGCCGCTGCGCCGATCAAAGACCGTCTTGCCGCGCGTCCATTCGCCTTGAGTTTCAATTTCCACCTGCATTCGCCGAAACAGCAGCGTTTCGGGATAGAACAAATAGGCCAGCGTTGCGGCATCATGCACCAGAAAGCCATGCTGTCCGTTCATTTCGCGGAAGGACAAGGCAGTCCCCACCATGAAATTGCAGAGCGCCACCACAAACTGCGAGATTGGGCTGTCGGGCTGTACGGCGCTGATCTGCTGCGCCAGAGCTGGCGTAAACACCAGCTGATGCGTCACATCTACCGGCATCACGATCAGGTTCTGGCAGCAGCCAAACACCAGCTTAGCCGCCTCCGCGTCATAGGCAATATTAAACTCAGCCTCTGAGATGACGTTGCCCTGATGAAAAAACGCGCCGCCCATAATCACAATCTGCTTGGCCAAGTTCAGAACGCCGGGTGACTTGCGCTCTGCCGCCGCCAGATTGGTCAAAGGGCCAATTGCCACCAGAACAATTTCGCCCGGTGCGGCCTTCAGCTTTTCAATCAGCAGGTCGTCGGAAGCACGGGCTGTCTCGTAGTCCTGCGCCGGGGCGGGCAGCGTATGCGACAGGTTGCCCATGCCATCTGCGCCGTGGATGCCGCCCGCATCGGCCACCGCCTGCTGCGCCGAACCGCCAATCACGCCGCGCCCCACTTCAACTCCGCCAAAGCCGCCCAGCTGGAGCAGCTTGCAGGAGCCTGCAAAGGTATGGTGCGCCTGCACGTTGCCATCGGCTGAAGTCACTGCCACAATTTCGGCATAGCCCTGTTTGGCTAAGCTTTGCAGCCAGAGAAAGGCAAACGAATCGTCGCCGCCCGGATCGGTATCAAGCAGAATTTTGATGGGTATGGTCATAGAATTTTTGGGGTGACGTGAGTGAATATGAGAAAACCTAAGCCAGCAGCCGTTCTGCGGCTGTCTTGACCACTGCCTCAAAGGCTTGCAGGCTGGTGTAATATGCTGCGGCCTGGGCGCGTATTAAGCAGCCGCTGCTTGCGGCGATTGCGCCCTCCAGCATTAAATTATCTGCCATCTCAAATGCTTCAATCGAGAGGCCATCTGGATCAAGTCCGGCATTGCCCGTCACGCGCTCGGCATAGAGCCGTCCGTCGTTGCTGTAGCCAAAGACGGGCTTGCCCTGAGCCGCCATATAGCCCATTTCAAAGGCCGTGCCCACATCCATGCTAGGGCCGCGAAACGGCGTCATGTTGGCCACAATTAGCTGACAGCGATCCATTAGCGCAATATTGCTGCGATAGATTGCCATGCCCTGCTCAAACGGCGGCAGGTTGGCCAGATCAAGGCTAGTATCAAACGGAAACAGGCCGGTAAAGCCGTAGGTCTGGCAGATCTGCTGCTTGAGGCGTGCCACCTCTAGCGGATTGGGCAAAAATACGTCCGGGCCAGCCAGATAGAGCTGCATCCAAAATCTCCTTTGATGAAGTTAGCGGTCATTGAGCGGCTAATGTAATCTAGCGGCCAGTTTAACGCCCATCGGCCAGCAGCAGTCCGGCAATGCAGGCGCTGACAAAATTGGTGAACGAACCTGCCACCATTGCCCGCAGCCCCAGTTGCGCCACGTCGTTTTTGCGAGAGGGAGCCAGTCCGCCAATCGCCCCAATCTGCTGCCCAATTGAAGAAATATTGGCAAAGCCGCAGAGCGCAAAGGTGGCAATCATCGCGGCTCTGGGCGAGATCGCATTGCGCTTGATTGCCTCGGCCAGATCCGCAAAGGCGATAAACTCGTTCAGAATAATTTTTTTGCCCAAAAACACGGCTACTTCCTGGCAGTCGGCCAGCGGCACACCCATAATCCAGGCCAGCGGAAACAGCAGATAAGACAAAACTAGCTCCAGCGACAGCTGCGGCAGGCCAAACAGCCCGCCAAACCAGCCGAGAATGGCGTTGAACAGGGCAATCAGCGACAGAAACACCAGCAGAATGGCCACAATTGTAATTGCCAGATTCATCCCCTGAATGGCTCCGTCGGCGACTGCGGCGATGGGGTCAGTGGCGGTGGTAAAGGCTGATCTGGGTAGATCCATTGCGTCAATTCCCTCGGCTTCGGCTTTGGCCTTGGCCTCGCGTAGCTCAACGTCTAGCTCTGGACTATAAGAGAACTGGTCGTTCTGTGGAAAGAAGATTTTTGACATGGCTAGCGCTCCCGGCGCATTCATCACCGAAGCCGCAATTAGCTGATCTGCCGGAATTCCGAAGCCGATAAATGCCGCCAGCCCGCCGCCCGCCACGGTGGCAAAACCGCCGGTCATAATGGCATGAAGCTCGGAGAGGCTGATCTGGTTGATGAACGGGCGAATTAGCAGCGGAGCCTCGGTTTGGCCGATGAAAATATTGGCCGAGCAGGAGGTGGTTTCGGGGCCAGAGGTCTGCATGGTGCGCTGCATCACAGCAGCAATTCCGGCGACGAGCTTTTGCAGAGCGCCTAGATAATAAAGCAGCCCAATCACGCCAGAAAAGAAAATCGTCGTGGAGAGCACCTTAAATACAAAAAAGTGATCCTTAAAAGTTTCGCCATAGACAAACTCAGCCCCGACATCAGCGAAGTTTAAAAAAGTCGTGACCAGATTGCCCAGCGCATTAAAAATGGTAAAGCCAATCGGCAGCAGCAGCATGACGACGCCAAACAAAAACTGAATTGCAAAGCCCCAAATTACCGTCCGCCAGCGGATCGCCCTGCGGTCTACAGAGAGTAAATAGGCTAGCCCAAAGAATCCAAAAATCCCCAGCAGTGAAATAAATTGCTCCATGCCGATTCTGTATAACCGTTCTTTATAACCGTAGCTCCAGCTCTCTTGATTTGTATCTTAATCTCTGACTGTAATCTGTATTTTGCGTCGCTTCGCAACAATTTTTGAGGCTCTGCGCCGCACAGCCAAAGCATAAACAAAAAGCAGGCAACGAAGGAGATTAAGCCCTCGTTGCCCTAGTTTACCTACGATGTTTAGAACGGATTTAGTCAGAAGAATCGGGTCAGGCGGTAGCGCTACTGCTCTGGTTCTGGATGCAGCACTTCCCGCAGAGAGTCTGGATCGACATAGTGACAGCTCGCTTTGTCTTGGCAAATTAAAGCCCAACCGCTCTGATTAACTTCGATTAGCTTATATACGGCGTGACGGATGAACGCCCCTTTGTGGTTGCGAGTTCCAACTTGAATGCCAACGGTAGCATGATTATTGTTGAGATCATTCGTAATCATATTCATCTCCTGATTTAAATACCGGGGTAAAGCAACTTCTGAGAAATCACGAGAAATAGCAGACCCAAATTATTCAGATAGATAGAGATTTACCCTGAGGCTTATTCTCATGTCTTCTCTCGTTAACTTGAGATTATCATTAAAAGTATGAGAACAGTGTCAAGATAAGTAAACAATCAATGACTTATCTTAAGCAGCGCCTATTTTTATTTAGCGCTAGGTGCAATTTTGCATCGGCAGGCAAATGGTAAAGCAGCTGCCCTGCCCCAGCTCCGATTTCACCTCCAGCCTGCCCTGATGCGCTTCAATAATGCGGTGCGACAGATATAGCCCCAAGCCGCTGCCCGCCCGCTTGTGGTTGCCCTGGCGAAACCGTTCAAATAGGGTGATTTGATCATCCGGCGAAATTCCCGCTCCGGTATCCTCCACCGTGACGCAGAGCAGTCGGCGCGGTTCGTCGGCGGTTGGGGCACGCGGGGCAACTCTGAGCGTGACTGAACCTGCATCGGTAAATTTGAGCGCGTTGCCAATTAGGTTAGTCATCACCCGGCGTAGCTCTAGTCGGTCGCCCAGCACGATCAGTTGAGCGGTATCGGCATCGCTCAGCATTTGCAGCGTCAAATTTTGGGCTTGAGCCAGCGGCATTAGCTCCTGGAGCACCTCCTGCACTAGCTCTGGCAGATTTACAGGCGAAAAGGTGAGCGCCTTGCTGCCCGCATCATGCCGATAGACTTCCAGCAGGGTATTCACCATTTGCAGCAGATTTTTGTTGCTCTGCACCATCGCCGCCATAATCTCATGCATCTCTGGCGTGACTGGCCCCAAAGCCTCGTCTAGGAGCAGGTTGAGGGTACGGTCTGATGCCACCAGCGGCGTCCGCAGATCATGCGTTAGGCGCGAGACAAAATCTTCGCGCTGCTGCGAGAGCCGCTGCTGTTCGTCAATGCTGTGCTTTAGCCGCAAGAGTGACCGGACACGAGCCAGCAGCTCGTCCATATCTAGCAATGGCTTGCGGATGAAGTCATCGGCTCCGGCATCTAGCCCCTCCACCACGCTCGACTGCTGGTGAGCGGTAATCAGCAGAATCGGAATAAAGCCTAGTCGCCGCTGGTTTCGGCGGACGCGGCGCGTCACCTCATAGCCGTCCATACCGGGCATCATCACGTCCAGCAAGATTAGATCGGGCGGCGACTGTTCGATTTGGGCGAGCGCAGTCCGACCATTCTCCGCAAAGCTGACTTGATAGCCTTTTTCTTCTAAAATAGCTTGAACTAAAAACAGATTATCCGGGGAATCATCGACTGCCAAGATGCGGTCTGTCCTGGGCGCTAAAGGAAGAGGCATAACGGCAAAGTATGTATAAGGTCAAGGAACAGCATTTAAAAAAGCAACAGTCTGGCTGAAGGCTCTGCGAAGTCTACGCCGGAGCTGACTCGCCAAAGCTGGCTCCCACTTTTCTGAATGTTTGCAACTATCATAATCGGGGAATTCCAGCCTCTCCATCCATCTCTGGAAAGATGCATCAGGTTTGGAGCGCAAAATTCAAATAAAATCAGCCGGTACAACTGCACCGGCTGAAGCTAGAAGTTAGGCGTTTAACCGAGTCAATCTGGCAAGCTGAGCAGCGTTACTTCACAAACAGCATTTCCTGGTAGGTGGGCAGCGGCCAAAAATCATCCGCCACTTCGCCTTCCAGCGTGTCAGCATATTCCCGCACTTTGTCCATTAGCGGACGCAGGGTTTGGGAGGCATACTGCATGTGATCTTCAACGCTGGCAAAGTCATGCTTGGTGCTCGCATCAGTTAACTTGCTGACCGTATCCATCATCAGCTGCATCAGCGAGGCAATGCTCTCGGCGCTGGCTTTGTCCATTTCGATGCCGATTGCCTTGGAGTTGGCAATTGCAGCTGACAGTTCAGACAGGTAGCGCACTGCCGCCGGATAGATGATGGTTTTGGTCATGCTCACCACCAGCTTCGCTTCCACTTCGATGGCCAGAATATACTGCTCAGCGTAAACTTCAAAGCGGCTCTCCAGCTCAACTGGCGTCAGCACGCCCACTCTCGAAAACAGCTCTTCAATGGAGTCGGATTTCAAGACGGGCAGGGCGTCAGCGGTGGTACGCAGATTGGCCAAACCCCGCTCCTCGGCCAGCTTGTGCCATTCCTCAGAGTAGCCGTTGCCGCCAAACACAACTGCACTATGCTTGTCCATCACCTCTTTCAGCACTGTACGCACAGCCGCGCTCAGGTCAGCACCTTTGCCCATCTCGGCCTCAATTTGATCGGCCATCCAGGTCAAGGAGTCGGCCAGGATGGTGTTCATTGCCACGAGTGGCCCAGACACCGACTGGCCAGAGCCGACAGCGCGGAACTCAAAGCGGTTGCCCGTGAAGGCAAACGGCGAGGTGCGGTTGCGGTCGCCCGGATCTTTGGGGAAGACGGGCAGCGTATCGACTCCCAGCTCCATCACGCCTGCATGAGCCGAGCTGGTCGGCTGTCCCTGGCTAATCTGCTGATAGACCTGCTCCAGCTGCGTGCCTAGATAGACTGAGATGATTGCGGGGGGGGCTTCATTCGCGCCCAAGCGGTGGTCGTTGCTGGCGGTGGCGACGACAGCGCGCAGCAGCGGGCCATACTTATGAACGCCCCGAATCACCGCGCCGCAGAACACCAGAAACTGCATGTTGGAGTGGGGCGTATCGCCCGGATCGAGCAAGTTGCCCTGCGTGGCGTTGCCGACCGACCAGTTAACATGCTTCCCGGAGCCATTCACGCCCGCAAACGGCTTTTCATGCAGCAGGCAGACAAAGCCATGCTTCTTGGCCGTGCTCTTGAGAATGGTCATGGTCAGCTGCTGGTGGTCGCTGGCCACGTTTGCCGCCTCAAAAAAGGGCGCAAGCTCAAACTGACCCGGAGCCACCTCGTTGTGGCGGGTTTTGGCCGGGATGCCCAGCCGATACATTGTTTCTTCCACGTCCTGCATGAACACCTGCACCCGATCTGGAATCGCGCCAAAATAGTGATCGTCAAACTGCTGGCCTTTGGCGGGCGGCTTGCCAAACAGGGTTCTGCCGGTCAGCAGCAGATCTGGGCGGCTGTGGGCGAAGTGAGCATCTACCAAAAAGTATTCCTGCTCCGCACCGCAGCTGGAGTTGACGGGAGCCACTTCTGAATAGCCCAGCAGCTTGAGCATCCGAGTCGCGGCTTTGTTCATCGCGGCGTTCGAGCGCAGCAGCGGCGTTTTCTTATCCAGCGCTTCGCCCGTCCAGGAAATGAATACGGTGGGGATACAGAGGGTGACGCCGTTGTCGGTTGCCATCACGTAGGCGGGGCTGGTGACATCCCAAGCCGTGTAGCCGCGTGCTTCAAAGGTGGAGCGCAGGCCGCCGTTGGGGAAGGAGGAGCCGTCGGGTTCGCCCTGCACCAGCACTTTGCCCGTAAACTCGGTGATCACCGTGCCGTCGCTCTGCACCGAAATAAAGCCGTCGTGCTTTTCAGCGGTGGCGTTGGTCATGGGATAGAAGACATGGGCGTAGTAGAGCGCGCCTTTGGCGGTGGCCCAGTCTTTCATGGCAGCCGCGACCGTACCGGCAATCGAGATATCGAGCTTGCCGCTGGTCTGGATTGTATTCTTCACCGACTTGTAGACATCTTTGGGCAGGCTGGCCTGCATCTTGCTGAGCGTGAACACGTCGGTCGCCCAGAGCGCCTCTAGACGCTGCGGCACTTTTGGGGGTAGGGGCTTGCGATCGGTGACTTGAGAGACGGCCTGAACACGCAATTCATGAGTCATGGGATTGTGTCCTAAGATAAGGGATTCTTCAAAAGCGTAACCTGGACGATCCAGCCGAGTCTAAGCTTGGGGCTAACGTCGGACGGATCTTAATACACCTGTGGCACAAAAAACTGTTCGTTGCGAGGTGGACGCACGTAGTCTTGGGGAGCGCTCTTGCGCGGCGGCAGCTCCAGCGGATCTGGCGTCATATCCACATAGGGAATTTTGCTGATGAAATGGTTGATGCAGTTGAGCCTTGCCCGCTTCTTGTCGTCGGCCTCCACGGTAAACCAAGGGGCTTCCGGGATATTGGTATGGGAGAACATGGTGTCTTTGGCCTGGGAATATTCCACCCAGCGATCGCGGGACTCCAGATCCATCGGGCTGAGCTTCCAGCGCCGCGCCGGATCAATCGTGCGAGACTGAAAGCGCCGCTCCTGCTCCTCGTCGCTGACCGAAAACCAATATTTCAGCAAAATGATCCCAGATTTGACCAGCATCCGCTCAAACTCTGGACAGCTTTGCATAAACTCCTGGTACTGGTCGTCCGTGCAGAATCCCATCACATGCTCGACGCCCGCTCGGTTGTACCAGCTGCGATCAAAGCAGACGATTTCGCCCGCTGCGGGCAGATGCGGCGCATAGCGCTGGAAATACCACTCGGTCTTTTCACGGTCGCTGGGCGTTCCCAAGGCCACGACTCGACAGCCGCGCGGATTCAGCGGCTCGGTGATCCGCTTGATCGTGCCGCCTTTGCCCGCCGCATCTCGCCCCTCAAACAAAATGACAATCCTTGTGCCGGTATGCTTCACCCAATATTGCAGCTTCACCAGCTCCACCTGCAAACGCGCCAGCTCTTTTTCGTAGAATTTACTGGAGAGCTTAGAGCTGCCTTCGCTCTCACTCGTGTAGAGCATTTTCAGCTCTGGCGCTTTGGCATCGTCCGCTTTCTTCTTGCCCTTGGATTTTTTCTTATGCTTCTGCTTAGAGGCTTTAGGCTCTGGATCTGCAAGGCTAGATCCAGAGCTGCTGCCGTTTGCTACTTCAGTTTCCATAATGCTCCTTATGGTGCGGGAGTAATGTAATTCAGAATCAACTGAGCTGGATCAATCTGAGGGCAACCGAACCCTCAGGCCACGACCCTAAACCGCCTGACCCATCACTTTAATCCTACGACGGGTTTGGTCTCGTTCGAGGGATGTAACAGGGAAATTCGATCAAGATTGCAATCCGCAATCGCTACATGCCAGTAAAGGTATTTGGTACTCGCCCTATAATAAGAACAGAAAAAAAGGAATGTTTGTATCACAGACTACTTAAAATGGAAGAAGCTAAAAATTTTGGATCAATTACAGATTCTCAGCAGAATTTTGGCGCAGCAAAGCTTGAGATGTCAGGATATGCTGAGCATTTAAGCCAGACTGGATGCAGCTATGGGATCTGAACCGGTTCAAAATCCTGCTCAAAACCACGAAATCTGGGAGCGCCTAGAGCAGGCTCGCAGGCTGAAAGCGGCTCAGGGGGGCTATGCGGGCTATGGCTCGCCAGCGTTTGGCCAGCAGGCAGTAGATGGCGAACTGGCCGAAAATCCGGATGAGCAGCAAATTATTGAGCTAATTCGTCGCCATCATAAGTCTGGAAAGTCATTGCAGCAGGTGGCAGATTGGCTCAACCAAAACGGCTATTGCACGAAGCGCGGGCAGCAGTGGCAGCGGATTTCGGTGAAGCGGGTGCTCGATCGGCTCTATGGCCGCACGCCCAAACTTTCGGGGCTAGAGCCTCCAACTGGTGATTAATCAGGATAATGAGCCAGAGAATCACTCCCGTCGCGCCCAAATTATCTTGCCCAGTTTATCTTGCCCAGTAGATTACCTTCTTTTCAACAAACACAAAGAACACGTAGAGCAGCGTTCCCATCAGAGCCAAAATTAGCAGAGCCGCAAAGGCCAGCGGAATATCAAAGCTGGAGGTGGCCTGCACAATCAGGTACCCCAATCCCGCATTCGAGGCAACTGACTCTGAAATTACGGTGCCAATAAAGGCAAACGATGCCGCAATTTTGAGTGAGGCAAAAATGTAGGGCAGCGAGTGAGGCCAGCCGACTTTTTGAAAGGTTTCAAGCTGGCTAGCGCCCAGCGAGCGCAGCACGTCTTTCATTTCTGGCTCTACGGTGTCCAGTCCCAGCGCCACGTTAACCGCGATTGGGAAGAAAGCCAGCAAAAAAGCGGTAAGCGTGGCAGGAATGGCGTTAGCCCCAAACCAGATGGCCAGCAAGGGTACAATGGCCGCCTTGGGAATGGTGTTAAACGCTACTAGAAGGGGATAGAGCGTCAAATAGGCCACTTTGGAGTAGCCGATTAAAAAGCCCAGAATTACGCCCACCCCTACCGCCAGCACAAAGCCCAGCATGGTTGTCCAAAGCGTCCGGAACGCATTCACCGTCAGCTGCGGTGCAAAGTTGATCATCGCCTGAAAAATATCGCTCGGAGCAGGCAGATTGAATGGCGGAATTTTGAAGAGGATAACAATGAGTTCCCAGAGCACAAATAGCGCTATAGTCGCGATAAAGGGCAGGATGAAGCCTGCCGACTTAGATTTGAGAAACTTTTCCATCGCGTTGAAGATAGTAGGGTAGAGATAGAAGAGTATTAGTGCTGAATATGTCGGCGAATTGTTGAAAAGTAGTGATTGAACTCATCTGATAGCTCCATTTCCAGGGTGCGCGGGCGAGGGAGGTCAATCCGCGTCTCGTAGATAATGGTGCTGGGGCGTGAACTCATCACGTACACTTTGTCTGAGAGAAAGACAGCCTCTCGCAGATCGTGCGTAATTAGAATGCCGACGCATTTCACCCGCATCCAGAGCGCTTGCAGCATCACCCACATTTCTTCGCGCGTAAAAGCATCCAGCGCCCCAAACGGCTCATCCAGCAGCAGAATTTCCGGCTGGTGAATCAAAGCCCGACAGAGTGAGGCTCGCTGCCGCATCCCGCCCGAAAGCTGCCAGGGATACTGCTTTTGAAAATCTTGCAGCCGCACGGTAGAAAGCAGATCTTGCGCCATGTGAACGAATTCAGCTTTCTTTCTGTGCATCTCCTGCTTGTAAGGCGACACAATTTCCAGCGGCAGCATCACATTGCTGAGCGTATTGCGCCAGGGCAGCATCACCGGATTTTGAAAGGCAATCCCCACATTCTTCAGCGGCTTAGAGATCCGCTGCCCCCGACAGCGAACTTCGCCAATCGGGGCGGGATTCAGCCCCGAAACCATGCGTAGAATCGAGGTTTTGCCACAGCCGCTGGGGCCGACAAACGAGACAAATTCACCCGGCTGAATGGACAGATCCACCGATTGAATGATCTGCCGCATTGAGCCTTCAAACGGATACTCTAATCCGACCTGGTCAAACTCCAGCAGAGGCTGACCAGCAGATGCAGCGGGTTCAGGGGTAGTTGAATCAACGAGCGGCTGTACCATAAGTTTTGGCTTGAAGTTTTAAGCTGGAAGTCTCGACCTCGAAACAAACCTGAATCGCGAGCAGCGTCGAGCTATTTCAGTGCGCCGCGCTCGCTGGCGGGCGGCACCTGTCGATCCGCCGCCGCAGGCAAAAACGCATCCGTATAGATATCTGCTACCTGCGGATTGCTTTTCAGGCCAAAGCCCTCAACCGTTTGCTCAATTGTTTTCTCCAAGCGCTGCGGATCAATCGAGCCTAAGCCAGACTTCTCGACTTCGGGCGTCACATACAGTCGCTCCAGCGCCACCTCTAGACGCGCCTTTTCTGCCGTGCGATCCATCAGCTTGCTCTGGTCAGCGGCAATTACCGTATCCAGTCCGGCTGAGGGATCTTTCAAAACGTCCTGCATACCGCGCATATATGCCTGAACAAAGCCCTTAACCGCATCGGGGTTTTTCTCAGCAAAAGCAGCGCTGGTGAGAATCGCGTTGCCGTAAAAGTCGAGACCATTATCGGTGTAGTAAAAGACATTGATATCGTTGATCGATTTGCCCGCTTTAAGCAGGCTGGGCAGCACCGAAGTTGAAAAACCGCTCACCGCATCGACCTGTTTTTGCAGCAAAAAGCTCTCTCTCAGCTTGGCATCCATGGTTGTCCATTGCACTGAGCTGGGATCAAGCCCGACTTCTTTGGCGAACAAAGGGAAGAGCTTGCGCGGCCCGTCTCCTGCGGGTGCTCCTAGCTTTTTGCCAGCCAGATCTTTCGGGCTATTGATGCCGCTATCTTTGAATGCCACCACTGAAAACGGCGCTTTGTTCTGCGTAACTGCCACCGCAATTACTTTATTACCTGGATTCTTTTCGTTAAATTCTAGCGCGTTGTACATATCGCTAAACGCGATGTCAAAGTTGCCTGTTCCGAGTTTACTAATCGTATCCGCGTTACCAAAACCCCGCTCATAGGAGACATTCAAGCCAGCTTCCTTGAAATATCCCTTTTCAATCGCCACAATCAGCGGCGCATCCAGGCTCTGCATTAAGAAAGAGAGCTGCACCCGCAGATCTTTTTGCGCTTTTGAGTCGGCTGCAACTGGAGCGCCAGCCGCAGCAGTCGCCGACGGCGAAGCAGTAGAACTCGTTGCCGTCGGTTGAGACGCGCATCCAGCCAGGAAGGTCATCCAGGTCGCCACCAGCAGTAGACCAGTAACCCTTGTAGAGTTGACTCTGCTCACAATCGCTCTCCAATCTAAATTTTGAATAAACTACGGAAACAAACGCGCCTCCCTGCAAGCTCAGACAGAGAAGCTGACTCTATCGCCGTCCCTATTTGGGGGGACTTACCACTATTGACTTACCACTATGAATAGCTGTAAGTCGATTATGTTCTTGAATGCATTGAAGAACATCTCTCATTGCATTTCTGTATTCCCCAGTACAAATAGCTGTATTCTGTATACATAGAATAGATTGCGAATTCGCTCAGGTCGCTGGGTCTGTGCTGCTGCGTGAAGAGGCTGTTAGGTTGCTCGCGGCTCAGGTTGCAGTCGCACAGAGCGATGCAAAACTCACTGCTCTAAAAGCCTAAGTTCCCGGACGATTCCGCAATTCGTCGCCCATGTAGACCCGGTCGCCCAGGCTTTGCAGCATTGGGCCATGCCGATCAAACTTGACGACGCTGATTGAAGCCGCAGGCATATCAATTCGATCTCGGTAGCGCCCTAGATCAATTCCCAGCAGACTGCACAGCACGACGCGAATCGTGGCTTTGTGCGACACCACCAGCACGTTGCCGCTGGGATATTTCTGCTCAATTTCGGTCATTACCAGCGAGGCGCGGCTGGCGATTTGTACCGCAGTTTCGCCGCCTGTGGGCGGATTCCAGGCGGGTTCGGCCAGCCAGTGCATATAGTCATCGGCATATTTGACTTTGATTTCATCCTGAGTTTGGCCTTCCCACTCGCCGTAGTTGATTTCTTTGAGGCCGTCTCGGAGCTGCATTTCCAGCCCTACCGCCTCGCAGAGTGGACGCGCCGTAGCAATCGTCCGCTTCATCGGGCTGCAATAGATCGCCTGCCAGGACAGCGCTTTGTAGACCGCACCAAATGCTTCTGCCATCGCGTAGCCCGCTGGCGTCAGATCGGGGTCAGTGATGCCACAGTAGCCGCCCGTTTGGCTGTAGGACGTTTCGCCATGCCGCAGAAAATAAATATGCAGGCTCATATGTCTTTGACCTCGTGATGAGCTGCTTCGTGATGATGCTTGTAGAGATCGCTATCTAGCCCGATTTCGTTAATTACCGTGCGAGCATGCAGCAGCCGATCGGCCACCGAGAGCGCGTCGCTCAACGCCCCAAAAATGGCGATTTCTGCTTCTAGCTTGCTGAGCTGATCCTGCAATTGCTTTTGCTCGTCGGGCGAGAGCGAGCCATGCATATTGCTGATCATGCCGCTCTTCTCGGTTTTGTAATGCGAGTGAGTATTGTCAAAATAGCGGTGCAGATGCGAGATCATCGAAGCGACCGACTGATTTTCAGCCAGAAAACTCGGCTCTCTGGCAGTATAGTCTGGAGGATTCAGCATGGCGTTGGAGCAAGCGTTAGATAGTGTCTTTCAAGGTATAGCATCCTATCAATAGATTATAGATTGATGAGGAGAGACTGAGACGGATTGACGGGTAACAGGTCTAGCCAACCGAAGCTAGCAATATTGCCCGATAGGAGGAGAGCATGACCTTCAAGATTATGATCGACCAGAAAAATCATGTCTGAGCTTGAAGTTGGGCTTGATGCTTTGCCTTTTGTGCTTGCAGCTTCTCCCAGACAGCCTCCATCCCGGGGCGAGGTGGCTTTGTTGCCAGTCGGGCGATTAGATCACGGTTTCGCTCTTCGTAGTACTCGCGAAGTTCTTCAGCTTCCTTCAGCACAGTTTGATACTCTGCTTCGACTTCAGGGCGATTTGCTTCAATGTAGGCAAGGGCAGCGGCGATTTGGGAGTCAGTCAAGTTGAAAAGACCACGGATAAACTTAGGTGGATACTGGGCAGTCACGTAATCCATCACATCGTAAAGCGTGATGCGAGTGCCTGCGATGGTTAGCCCTCGCTCAGTATGAATAATTGCTGGTTGCCCGTTAGGTGCTGAATTCATGCCTATCACCCCCAGACTGAGACTCTGGCTCTATGATATCGCACGAAAACTGGAGAACAGAACTGTGCTCACTGATCGGAGTCTCTGAGGCTCTTGAATTCCATCAAGCTGCTTTGACAGCCTCAATCCAAATCACAGTGCTTGGGCGCAGGTCTATTATCGGATGCAGCGGGACAAAGGGAATAGTCATCCAGCGGCGATGCGGGCGTTGGCATTTAAGTGGATACGGATATTGTTTCGCTGTTGGCAGAGCGGTGAAGCCTATGATGAGGCGAAGTATGTGGCGGCATCAGAGCGAAAGGATTCACCGATTGCGAAGGGTTTAGCAGTCGGTTAGTGAGCGAGCTAGCACACAGTTCTTAACTGATTCAGAGTACATAAAAGGGTGTGTAAAGATTACTATCATTGAGATAGTCAGACTATTTGTAAAT
>CASBQH010000181.1 GCA_949127695.1 Synechococcales cyanobacterium PMM_0073 | reverse complement strand
CGCAGGCTTAGATAATGAGCTGAGAGCGCTATATTCGCCATATTCGCCGATACCAACAACCAAGGCATATCGCTTCATGCTTGAACCCAGAGAACAGGACTACGACTTGGGAGAGCTTAAGCATTACGGTAGCTTGAAAACTACATAGGGCGTTAAATATTGAGGCTGCGAAACGGAGATCCCCCTTTCTTGTTGCTTGCTTCCCGCAGGGTAGCCCATAGGGCTATGAATTGGGAGCTGGGGGCGAATTCATCCCTGCATTCAGCAACGCCGGAAGCTGAAGCTTGCCTAGGTGTTTCGATCAGCAAGCCACGAGCTGCTGAGTCAAGAACTCGCTAGCAGTCGCTAGCCGCCTGCCACTGCCGCGCAAACTCGACCACATAGGCTTCTTGCGCCAGGGTTTCGACGCTGCCTGGTCGCGCTTGCCGTACGGCGACGAAAGCCGCTTCTGGCGAGTAGCCCAGCGCCACCAAGCAAGCTGCTGCCACCAATCCAGAGCGCCCCAGTCCGCCTTTGCAGTGAACCACCACCGTTTGCCCCGCAGCCAAAGCCGCCAAAATCTGCTCCACCAGCGCTTGCAGCCCCGCCATTGAATCAGGGGTGCTGAAGTCCTGAATCGGGAACCAGCAGCTCTGCATTCCGTGAGCCTGCACCTGCTCAAACAGATCGGGAATCTCTAGCTCTTTTAGCTCATGAGCCTGCACCAGCGTCACCAGCAGATCGGTTTGGTAATGCTGGCGCAGTCGCTCTAGGTCTGGCGCGAGCTGCCGCTGCCAGACGGCCTGCATTCCCAAGTTGCATTTTCCCGGCGCAATCGTCATGCCTAAGCGACCCGGAAAATGGGCGGCGATCTCTGGCAGAAAATCGACCCGAATCGGGGCACTGCTGGAAGTAAACAAGGGCAGATCGCATTTAAGCTCGCTCAAATCAGCCTGTTCTGCTGGCTCTGGTTCTGATCGCACAGGCTTCTCCTGAATTCTGGTTGGTCAACTCAGCTTATGGCCTTGTAAAGTAAGTCGTAAAGTACCGCTGCTACCGATCATATGCTGCCGACTCGTCGCGTTTATCTACTGCTGCTGCTCGGTTTGGGCGGCGCAATCTTCGCTCAGGCTGCTCTTCAACAGTCTAATGCTTTGCTGGGAATGCTGGCCTGGGATGGCGTGATTTTGCTGCTGCTGCTCATAGACGGCTGGCGGGTGCAGCCTCAGCAAATTACCGTCAAGCGATCGGCGCTAGAGCGGCTCTCAATTGGACGCGGCAATCCGGTGGAGCTAAAGCTGCAAGCTGGCTCGCAAACCAGAACGGCATTGTTGCAAATCCACGACGAATTTCCGCAAGCCTTCAGCGCCATGCCTCAGCGGCTTGAGATAACGCTCCCGGCCAACGCGACCGAAACGCTCACTTATCAGGTGTTTCCGAGTCAGCGCGGCGACTATAGCTTTGGGGCAATAAGGCTGCGGCAGCTCGGCGCTTGGGGGCTGGCTTGGCGTAGTTGGTCAGTGCCGCAAGCGCAGTCGGCAGCAGTTTACCCCGATTTGGTCGGACTCAAAGCGCTGTCAATTCGGCTAGCGCTGCAAAATACGGGCAGCCTGAAGCGAGCGCAGCGGCTGGGCATGGGCACCGAATTTGCCGAGCTGCGAGAATATAGCGTCGGCGACGACAGCCGCCTAATTGACTGGAAGGCCACCTCGCGGCGCAGCCGATTGCTGCTGCGGGTACTGGAGCCAGAGCGTGAGCAGACCCTGATTTTGCTGCTGGACAGCGGCAGGCTGATGACGGCGCAGGTGCAGGGACTCGCCCGGTTTGACTGGGGGATGAACGCGGCGCTGTCGCTCACGCTGGCTGGGCTAAACCGGGGCGATCGGGTCGGCGTCGGCGTGTTTGATCGATTGCTGCATACCTGGATTCCGCCCGAACGTGGCCAAAACCAGCTCTCCAAAATTATCGAACGCCTCACCCCGCTCCAGCCTAGCCTGCAAGAGCCTGACTATTTGGCGGCGGTGACTGCGATTACGCAGCAGCAAACCCGACGGGCGCTGGTGGTGTTCATTACTGACGTAATTGACCAAACGGCTTCAGCGGAGCTGCTCTCGGCCATGGCTCGCCTGACGCCGCGCTATCTGCCGTTTTGTGTGGCGCTGCGCGATCCGCAGATTGAACGGCAGGCTGATCCAGCTCAAGGCAGCTCCCCAGAACTCCACCGCAGCTATCAGCGAGCTGTCGCGCTCGATCTGCTCAGCCAGCGCCAGATTGCCCTGGAAAGCCTCAAACAAAAGGGCGTATTGATTCTCGATGCGCCCGCCGATCAGCTGGGCGAACAGCTGGTCGAGCGCTATCTTCAGCTCAAGGCACGCAGCCAGCTCTAGCCAACGGGCGACTGGAGCGCCACCTGATACAAAAAGCTGAAGCTCGCCCAGGCGTTGATATCCAGCGCATAGCTATCTGCCGGAACCTCAACGGGCAGCTTGGCATTGCCTTCGGCGCTAGCCTGATGTAGATCTGCCAGAATTGCTTCCACCACGGCTAGCGGATTTGTGAGCGCCAGCAGTTGATCAATTTCAAACTGAGGCGATGCGGCCAACAGCTGGGAGGTTTGGGTGAAGGGGGCAATGCTAAAGAGCACATGGGTTTCGGCCAGCCCCGTCGCAGTTTGCAGCAGCCAGCCGCCGCCGTTTCTCGCGCCGTTGACCGACGGCACAGCAATGCTATCACCCGCCGCAATGAGCGGATTGGCCGGGTAGAACAGCACGGGATTGCCATTCGCGTTGAGGCCAATCAGCAAGAAATAGACCGGGCGATCTCCAGCGTTTTCCAGAAGATACTGAATCTGGCCACCCGCAGGCAGAACGGGCGGAGAGAGTGGATCAGAGCCAGATTGTGAAGGCTGAATCGGCAGAGTTCCCTGCTGAAAAACAGGCTTAGCTTCAGGCGAAACCAGCTTCAGCTTGGCCTGCACCTGGAGCTGAGAGCTGGCGTTTTGGGTGATTCGCAACAGCTTGATGGCCAAGAGCGTTTTCAGCTGCGGCTTTAAGCGAGCCACGGCAGTTTTGACGGCCTCTGCTGTGGGGTTGAGCGTGCTGGGAACCGCGTCATGGCCGGGATAAAACAAGCCATAGCCGCCCTTCAAAAGCGGTGCGGCAGGCGGATCTAGAATCGCTGCGTCAGGTGCTGCACTCGACGGCCTGGGTAGAGATGCGGCTAGCAGCGGCAATTTGGGCTTGCCAAACAGCAGATCGCTGGCCTCGCCCGTAGCCACTGCCGTAATGCGAGGAATCGCGGCAAAGGCGCTGGTGGCATCTACCCGCTCAATTCGCTCTAGCTCCGGATCAAGCCCCACCGTCAGCCGCAGATCTCGCGGCAGAATTCGCAGCAGTTCGCGCAGCAGCTGACCGGGGCGCAGCACCACTGGCGAAAGGCTGCGGGCAGTCACCGCTAGCCCTGTCCAACTGCGAAGCTGAATCAACACTGGCTCTGCCTCTGTGGCCAGCTCTGCGGCAAACAGCGAGCCAGTCTGGGTTTCCAGCACGGCGGCGGGCAGTCCAGCCAGCCAGAGGTCGAGCTTGCCGTCGGGTTCAATATGCCGAATCACGCCTGCTGCTTTGGGTTCAGCCCTGCCAATTGACAGCATTTGGCCAGTGGCAAGGGGCTGCTGCTGGGCTCCTGTCTGCCGCTGAACCAGCGCGGCGGCTTGCGTGAAGCTGACGCTCAGCGACGCATCGCCCCAAAGCTGCTGCGTTAGCGCGTAGGTAAACAGCCCAGCGCTGAAGCCATCCCACTGTGCTTCAGCCACAAGCTGACTGTTGGTGCCTGCGTTCAGCAGCAGTCCCGGCGGCTGGCTCCGCTGTGCCTTTGGCAGCTGACGGCGCAGGCGATCCTGCAACGCTAGCTCCGACTCAGCGATCGCTCCCACTGGGGCGCTAGGCCGAGAGCGAATCCTCAAGTTGCCCTGCGTAGTCCGCCCCAGACGGCTGAATCCTGCATCTAGTAGCGTGATCACCTGTCGCGTGGGCAGGCTTTGCAGCAGCAGCGCCAGCGTCTCCTGCATGATGTCCTGCACCAGAGGCTGATCGGCGGTCGGGAGCTGGCCGTCAACTGGGACTAGGCTATTTTGCTGCCTGCCTTCGATCTGCACTTGGCTCCCCAAGCCGCTGAAATGGAACAGCACCAAGTCACCGGGGGCAGCTTGCTCGACTAAATGCTCTAGAAAACTGGTTTCGATGGCTTCACGAGTGGCAGCCTGATTGGTTAAAAGGCGAATATCGGCAGGCGCAAAGCCAAAGCGGTTCAGCAGCAGCTCATATTGCAGCTCTACGTCCGTGAGGCAGCCGCTCAGCGCCGAGCCTTGCGGCGGATAGTCACAGACCGATTCAGGATATTGGTTAATTCCAACTAGCAAGGCCAGCTTGCGACCGGTCGGCTGAGCCAGCGCCTGCTGATAGCGCTGACTGAGTAGCCCAAAGCTGGCCTCACTGAATCCCAGTGTGGCGAAGATGCCCGCTCGCTGTAGAAAAGCTCGTCGCTTGAGTGCCATGCTGATATTTTAGGCGCAGAAATTCCAGTCTAGACTGGAATTTGCGCCGCTCTAGCCAGCTCAGCTGCCACCTCTGGCCGTGAAAACTCCGGCGGCGGCAGTTCGCCTCGGCGCAGCATCTCTCGCACCTTCGTCCCAGATAGATGCACCCGCTCTTCTGGCAAGCTCGGACTGGTCTTGCTCGTCGCCATCTGCCCCGTGCGCTTGCAGTAAAACGCATGTTCAAACATCATCGGCGTGATACCGAGTGCACCTGGATCAAACTCATCAAATATATACTGCGCGTCATAGGTGCCGTAGTAGTCGCCCACGCCCGCATGATCGCGCCCGACAATGAAATGCGTGCAGCCGTAGTTTTTGCGGAGCAGCGCATGGAAAATCGCCTCTCTGGGGCCGGCATAGCGCATCGCAGCTGGGTTGATGGCCAGCGCGATCCGGTTCATTGGGTAATATTTTTCAATCAAAATCTCGTAGCAGCGCATCCGCACGTCGGCTGGGATATCGTCTGACTTGGTGGCACCCACTAAGGGATGCAGAAACAGCCCATCTACGGTTTCTAAGGCGCATTTTTGAATATACTCATGCGCCCGGTGAATCGGGTTGCGAGTCTGGAAGCCGACGATGGTTTTCCAGCCTTTGTCGCGGAACAGGGCGCGGGAGTCGATCGGGTCAATTTGGTAGGCGGGGAAGAAAGGATGCGGATCGCGCTCCAGCAGCCAGATCTCGCCTGCGAGGTTGATCTCGCTCTGAGCATAGAGGACTTTGACGCCGGGATGCTTATCTTCGTTGGTACGGTAGACTTGCAGCGCTTCATGCAGCTTGTCGTAGCTGTACTTCTCGCTCAGGTGCAGCACGCCCACAAAGCGGCCAGCCGGATCATCCAGGCGGATGTTGCTGCCGAGCTTGAGCGGCTGGGCAGTTTCGGCGCTGACGGGCAGGGTAACGGGGATTGACCAGGGCAGGCCGTTCGCCAGATGCATGGAGTCTACAACGGCCTGGTAGTCGGCCTGTCCAAGGAATCCGGTGAGGGGGCTGAAGCCGCCGATGGCGATCAGCTGGAGATCGGAGAGGGCGCGCTCATCCAGGGTGAGCCGGGGCAGTTGGTCGGCCTGGTCGAGAAATTCGGCCTTCTGGTCTGGGGTACAGACGCGGTTGATCAGGCTGCCCCCATGCGGGGCGATATTGTCTGGATGATGACTCATAGACTCTCAACTCTTCAGATTTCGAGATCATCCTATCAGAACCCCGCTGCCCAATTGCCCTGAATTTATTGGGCTGCTCTGAATCTTCTTCTCGCTCAAGCTTAAGCTTCACTCAGGTTCAAGATCGCGCTCAATCACGCCGCCGCCCAGCAGCAAATCGCCCCGATACCAGACTGCGGCCTGACCCGGCGTGACGCTGAGCTGCGGCTCGTCAAACACCACCTTCACCCGATCTTCCGGCAGCGGAATAATGGTGGCAGCTTCGGGCTGCGAGCGATAGCGGATCTGCATTTCAGCCCGAATGGGGGCTTGCGGCTCGGCCATCGAAACCCAGTTGACCCGCGCCACGGTAAATTCTGGTGTCTGCGCGGCACTGCGGTCGCCGACAATCACCTGGTTTTTGCCTGCGTCGATGCCAATCACGTAGAGCGGGCGATCTGCCGCAATGCCAATGCCCTTACGCTGACCAATTGTATAGTTGTGGATGCCGTCATGCTGCCCCAGCACCTGACCCGCTGGATCGACAATTTGACCGGGCTGCGGCGTCAGGTATTTCTCCAGAAAGCTCCGCATAGAGCCATGCGCTTCAATCAGGCAAAGATCCTGACTTTCCGGCTTTTCGGCGGTATGCAGGCCAAACTCGCTGGCCATTCGCCGGGTTTCGGTTTTGGGCTGGTCGCCCAGCGGAAACAGCGTATGCGCCAAAATATCTTGCTCTAGATCGTAGAGGAAGTAAGACTGGTCTTTGTTCGCGTCCATGGCGCGGCGCAGCTCGTATCGCCCAGTTTCGGGATTTTGAGTGATGCGGGCATAATGTCCAGTGGCAATTTGGTCAATGCCGAGCTGCTCGCGGGCATATTGCAGCATGGGTCCGAACTTGACGGCCTTGTTGCACTGCGAGCAGGGCAGGGGCGTGATGCCCGCGCTGTAGCCCGTTACCAGGTAATTCACGATGTTTTTTTCAAACAGCTCGCGGGTATCGACGACGTGATACGGGATTTCTAGCTCTTCGCAGAGGCGCGCCGCATCCGCCATGCCTTCAGAGCAGCATTGGCCTTTGCCCTTCATCAGCCAGAGCGTCAGCCCTTCGACCGCGTAGCCCTGACGGTGCAAAGCCGCCGCCGCCACTGAACTGTCCACTCCGCCCGAAAGCCCGACTACAACCTTGTTCATCAACTGCTGCTTTAACGCTATTTAAAAAGCTGCTTTACAAAAAGCTATTTCTAGGCTATCACTTACCAGATAAATCGGCCTGTGGCGGCCTGCGCCCAATCTTGGCAGAAACTCAAAAAAGCTGATCCGCTATTGAGAACCTATGTTACGATTAGCGCCATTTAGATAAAAAATTCTTTGTTAACGCTATCTGTAGCGGAGGTAAACCCGTGATCGATCTTTCTACCCTGCGAATCTCCGGTCGGCGGCTGGCGGCAATTCTGGCCTGCGGCGGTTGGCTGATGGCAATCGCGCCTTCTGCCTGGGCAAGACCCCTGCTCAACGATACGCAGCACTTTTTGCTGGCACAGCAAATTACAGACGGCCTGCCGCCGCCGCCCGCCTTTGGTCAAGCCGCTGTGAGTCAGGCGCAGCAATATTTGGTTGTGGTCAACGGCGACAGCCAGATTTTGCTCTCTCAGGTGCAGGCCGTGCAGCCGACAGCCTCGGTGCAGGAATATAGCGGGCAGCGGTTTATTCAGGCAGGGCTTTACAGTGACGCCACTAGCGCTCAGCAGCAGGTGGATGCTTTAGCGAACGCTGGCATTGGCGCACAGGTGGTGGCAGTGACTAGCCCCGGCGCTCAGGCAGTGAGTCAGGCTGACCCTAACTCGTCGGCATTTCCGCCCGCTGAGCCACTGCCCACAACGGTCATGCCATCAGGGCAATCTGGCCCCAGCAGCGTTGAGTTTAACGCTGCGCCTCCGGCTCCTGGCTCAAGCGCTGACTCAAATGGTCGGTCTTACTACGTGGTGATCCCCAGCAATGGCAAAAAGCTGGATACGCTCTCTGAGCAGGTAACGCGACTCACCAGCGGCATGGGCGTAGACGGCATGATTGCCACAGATACCCGGCGAGGGGCGCATGTGCAGGTTGGCCCATTCAACAGCCGCGATGCTGCCAACCGCTGGACGAGCTACTTCCGCGACTTTGGCATGGATGCGCGAGTCACCTACGGCAGCTAGCGAACCAGGGTCTGTTGAGCCTGCTGCGTCAGCCGCTCTGCCGCAGCCAGATCGAAGTTCTCAGCAGACCCACTCGCCGCTTTTAGCCAGAGCAAGTATTCGATATTTCCGGCAGGGCCGAGCAGCGGCGACCAGGTGAGGCCGCTCAATCCCCAGCCCAGCGCTTGAGCAGCCTGCCAGACCTGGTAAATCGCCGCCGCCTGGTCTTTGCTGTCGCGCACTACGCCCTTTTTGCCTACTTTCTCGCGCCCGACCTCAAACTGCGGCTTGACTAGCAGCAGGCATTCTTGGGGCGGCAGCAGCAAATTCCAGAGGGCAGGCAAAACTTTGGTAAGCGAAATAAACGAGAGATCCATAACGCTAAAATCAGGGCGCGGCTGATCGGGGTCAACATACAGATCTGCTGGCTGTAAATGCCGAATATTGGTGCGCTCTTTGAGGATCAGCCGCTCGTCTTGGCGCAGGCTCCAGGCCACTTGGCCATAGCCGACATCAATGCCGTAGACCAGTCTGGCTCCGGCTTGCAGCAGGCAGTCGGTGAAGCCGCCGGTAGAAATGCCGCCATCTAGACAGATCCGGCCTTTCACCTCAATCTCAAATTCGCTCAGCGCTTTGGCTAGCTTTTCGCCACCCCGCGATACATAGGGCGCACGAGCTTTCACCTCTAGCACCGCCGCCAGATCAACTTCAGTACCTGGTTTGTCAATCACCTGCTGGTTGACCTTGACTTCGCCCGCTTGAATCAGCCGCTGTGCCTGCTGGCGAGAGTCGCAGAGCTGGCGATCAACGAGCAAAGTATCGAGACGCTGTTTGGGCAAAGTGGGCTAAGTGATTTCGTGAACGAGGCGGCTATACCGAAATCCTACTATGTTAGAGAGGGCAATGGCGAGGAGCAGCAATGGAGTTAGAAACAGCAGAGATTAGCCGCAATCCGGCGGACTGGCAGCAGGGCAAGCTGCTAGAGCTGACCATTGATGACCTGAACCACAGCGGCGAAGGCGTGGGGCGCTGGCAGGGGCGCGTCGTGTTTGTGCCCGATACAGTGCCTGGAGATCAGATCTGGGCGCGCTTGGTGCGGGTAAAGCCGCAGTATGCTCAGGGCAAGCTGCATCAGCTGATTCAGTCCTCTGAATATCGAGTGCGGCCTGCCTGCATTGTGGCCGACAAATGCGGCGGCTGTCAGTGGCAGCATATCGACTATGCCTACCAGCTGGAGATGAAGCGAAACCTGGTGGTGCAAAGCCTGGAGCGCATTGGCGGCTTCGCGCAGCCTGGAGTAGAGCAGATAGTCGCGCCAATCCTGGCCGCAGAGCCGCTGGCCTATCGCAACAAGTCTAGCTATCCGGTGAAGCTGGGGCAGGACGGGGCGGTGCAGGCGGGCTATTACCAAAAAAGCAGCCATTTTTTGATTAACCTCAACCAATGCCCGATCCAAGATGCGCGGCTGAACCCCTACTTGACGCGGATCAAGCTAGATATTCAGAAGCAGCATTGGCAGGTCTATGATGAGGCGACGCACAAAGGCGAAGTGCGGCATCTGAGCCTGCGAATTGGCCGACAGACGGGCGAGGTGCTGCTGACGATTGTGGCACGCAGCAGCAATCTGCCCAAAATCGAGCAACATGCTCAGAAATGGCTGGAGCGCTACCCTGACTTGGTGGGCGTCTGTCTGAATATTAATCCGGAGCGCAGCAACATCATTTTTGGCTCTGAAACCCGGACGATTGCCGGACGCGGCTACTTAAGCGAACGCTTTGCCGGACTAGAGTTTCAGATTCAGCCAACTACGTTTTTTCAGGTGAATACAGAGCAGGCCGAAGCGCTGGTGGAGCGGATTGGCGCAGAGCTGAATTTACAGGGCGACGAAGTTTTGGTGGATGCCTACTGTGGCGTGGGCACGATGACGCTACCGCTGGCAGGAAGAGTCAAGCATTGTATTGGACTCGAAAGCCATCGAGAATCAATAGAGCAGGCTCAGGTGAACGCGCAGATTAACAACATTACCAACGTTGAGTTTCAGACTGGCAAAGTCGAACTGCTGTTACCCCAGCTGACGGTACAGCCGAATATTGTCCTGCTCGATCCGCCCCGCAAAGGCTGCGATGCCCAGGTAATTGAAACCTTGCTGCGGCAGCGCCCTCAGCAGATTGTCTATGTCAGCTGCAATCCAGCGACGCTGGCGCGTGACCTGAAGCTGCTGAGCCAGTCTTATCAGCTCAGGCTTGTCCAGCCTGCCGATTTTTTCCCGCAGACGGCGCATGTGGAAATGGCGGCGTTTTTGAGCCTGATTAGCTGAACCTGATACATTGAATCCCAGACTGAAAAAGCTTAATCTCGCCGCAAGAATTCCGCCAGCGCTTCCAGCCATTTGAGACTGGCTACCGAATTACCCGTGGCATCCAAGGCCGGACTGTAGCAGGCGACCGCGCCTTGCTGTGGAATTACGGCCAGCACTGCCCCACTCACACCCGACTTCATCGGCAGGCCAATCTGCTGAGCATACCAACTCGAAGCTTCATAGAGGCCGCAGCTGAGCATCACGGCAGTCACAGCATCTCGGTGCTGAGTCGCTATAGGCCGATCGAGCGACAGCAGCAGCCCCAGCTTGGCCAAGTCATGCACCTGCCCTGCCAGACAGCAGATCTGCTCGTAGGTATCTAGCGTTAGCTCTGGGCTAGTCACGGCTCCAGAAATTGCAAGGCAATCCAGCAGGCTACGGTTGGGATCGCGGTTGCTCTGACGCACGGCGGTGAGCGTAGTTTCATCTAGGCTGAGCTGAGTTTGGGCTTGTTGATTCAGCCAGTCGCAGAGGTTGGCGCAGCGCTCGGTAGCCGATTCTCCAGGCAGCTTGTCGGCGAGCGTGATTGCGCCGCTGTTAATCATTGGGTTGCGCGGATAGCCGTGATCGGCTAAGAGCTGTTGGAGTGAGTTGAACGGTAAGTTAGAAGGCTCTCTGCCCACCCACTGCGAGACTGCCTCTTGTCCGTGATAGTCAAGCAAATACAGGAGCAAAAACGGCTTGATCACGCTCATCAGTGGAAAATGACAGGCCACGTCACCGTAGCTCAAGTTGGCCTCACCACAAATTTGGACGCCAAACCAGCAGGGATTGGCCTGAGCCAAGGGCGCAATTCGGTTGAGAACTACCCCTTGGGTTTGGGCTTGAGCCTGCTCTGCCCATTGCTGAATCTCGATTGGGGTAAGGCGCTGGAGGGGTGGCATTAGACTTAATCGAAAATAGTAGAAGGAGACAAGAAATAACTCCTTCATTGTCCCAGCACGCTAGTCGAAACTATGCACTTTAGTGCAAGGCTTTAGCTGCTACACAGTTTCCGCCAGCAACGAAGTCAGCCAGCTAAACGGAAAATTATGGGATCACCGATGAAACGAAAAGGGAGCAGATTGACGACTCAGTGCGCCATGCAAGAACGAGTTCACTTGGGCTTTTAGCCCACACAGGAACCTATGCACTTTTAGTGCATAGCGGTTCAGTCTGTATACTCTCTAAAATCTTCGAGGGGTTGATCAAAGTCAGGTGCTATCCAAATCTGCCCTTTGGCGCTGCCGCGTCGTCGTTTGGCAATTGGTGACACCTGAATCAGCTTCAGAATAGGTTGATTATCGCGGGTGATGATGATTTCTTCGCCTCGCAGCGCAGACTCTAGAAGTTGCGTGATTTGAGATTGAGCCGCCATGATATCGACCTGTTGCATATCTAACCTCTTAAACGGTTACTTCTATAATAATCGAAGTATCGTAGCCACACTCTATGCACAATTTATACGTTAAGAGACAGCCAGCGAAAGATTCATCCGATAGAGGTCTGTTCGATAGCAGGTGCGCCTATTTGCTTGACAGAGCGGTTTATCGAGATCCCCAGAAAATCGCTCTGCCCCGTTGGATGAT
>CASBQH010000180.1 GCA_949127695.1 Synechococcales cyanobacterium PMM_0073 | reverse complement strand
TCCGGCAGGATAGCGATTTTCCTGCCAGAGATAAGGCCGTACCTCGTCGTAGGAATGCACCAAAAAGCCCTGCTGCTGGTATTCTGCTGCCGAAATTCCGGGCGCAGGATGCCCGGTGGCCTGAACAAACGCCTGATAGTCAGCATTGGTGATCAGGTTGCGACCAATGCAAAAGGCGGGCAGCGATTGGGGTTGGCGCGGCTGCTCCTGCTCAAACCAAGCCTGCTGCCGCAGCTTTTGGGCAATTTGCTCAACTTCTACAGGCGATTTAGCCAGCGCCTCAGCCGAGATTTGATAGCCATAGTCTCGTTCTGCCCGGTCGCTGCCGGAGATCCATTCATCGGCTGGAATAAACACAAAAGCTGGATCAGCCTCGCAGCGATCGCGACTGATCGCCTGAGCGGGCGTCCAGCCCGGTTTCAGGCCAACCACAATCAGCAGCGACAGTGTGGCGACTGCCATCCATCCTATCCATCTGCGCCATTTTTGGGTTCTCTGCATGAGCCAGACTGGGCTATAAAAACTAAGATAAGATTGCCTACAGCATAGTTGGCTATCGCTCAATCTCGCAATGCAATGTCGCAACGTAAATCTCGTAACGCAATCTCACAATGGATGACGCCTCAGACTCGCAGAATTGGCTAGTAAACGATCGGGGGATTTGTCGTCCCTGTGACGCTCAGCCCGATCTTGGATCATTTGTTGAACCTTATCGGCTCTATCGCTTCCTCACCGATCTCGAAGATATTTTGCTGGCAACAGCCGACGATGAGCAGCGGCTAACGCTGATTCAGCCTCTGGTGCGACAGTTACTCACCAGCTCCTATTGGCTCCAGCTAGAATTCACGCCGCCGTTGATCAATCCGGGCTGGTCAGTGCGGTTTCTGTATCAAGAGCATGATTTTCCCATTACCATTCAAATGGTGGCCTGGTTGCCTGGAAATATCTCGCCTATTCACAACCACGGTACATGGGGCATCGTAGCGCTGGTGGGCGGACAAGAAAAGAACCGATTCTGGCGGCGTAGCCCTACAGCAGAGGCTCCAGACCGCCTGGAGCAAGTGGGAGAAAAAATCCTGGAGCCAGGGGATATTATTGGCTTTTTGCCAGATGCAATTCACAGCGTTGAACCGATCGGCGACGAGCCAGCCGTCACGTTTAATCTTTACGGCGTCACGGATTTTTCGCAGCGGTTTGAGTTTGACCCAATTCGGCAGAGCGCTAAGCTGTTTTAGGAATTGCCAGCTTTAGCGCTCGCCCACCACCAGCGGATATTCGGCGGCAGGAGCGCTCGCCCAGTCCAGCATTGAGCCTGCGTAGTTTCTCACTTGGAAGCCCGCATTGGCCAGCACGGCGGTCAACCAGCCTGCCCGCACGCCTGCCGTGCAGTAGGCAATGATTTGGGTATTGGGAGAGATGCCTTTTGTCTGGAGCTTGGCCAGGATGGCGGCGCGGGGCAGAATCTTGCCGTTTTCGTCTAGCAGTTCGCGGTAGTAAAAATGAACCGCACCGGGAATATGTCCGGCTCGCGGCTCTCCATAAGGCGTTGATCCGTCAAACTCTCGCGTCTCTCGCACGTCAATGATGGTGGCTTGGGCGGTTTGTAAATTCTGCTTTAGCTCGTCGCGGGTAATTTCCCAGTCAATCCGACGCTGCACGGTGAAATCGCCCGGAGTGGCGGCGTTTTTGGCAATCACAGATTCAATCGGAATGCCGGTGGCGACGGCTGCCGCATAGCCACCATTGACCAAGACTGCCTGTGAATGCCCCAAGCTGCGAAGCATCCAAACAATGCGGCCATCTTCGCCCCAGCCTTGCAGCGGATCAGCCAGAACAACCACAGGCCGATGATTTGAGATGCCCACGGCTCTCAGGGCTTGAGTCAGCTGGGCGTGGCTCAAGAGCATTCCACGCTCAGCGCGGCTGGTTTGGGAAAATTGCTGCCAGCTGACGGCAATTGAACCTGCAATTATGCCCTGCCGCTGTAACCCAGATGACCGCGCATCTAAAACAGTGGCTCCCTGCTGAATCAGGCTTTTCGCCTCAGCCGGACTGACCACCCACTGAACGGCCAACTGCTGCGGGTCGATGGCGGCTGCGGATTGATTCGCAATCGGTACGACGGATGGTTGATCACTGGCAGGCGCAAGGGCTAGATTAACCTGACAGCCGCTCAGACAAAGCATAGCCGCCCATCCAAGTCGGCTGAGTCTGAGCGCTATTGGTTGCAATTGCATCATATCTTCAGCCTATCTCTAGGATTTTGGGGCAAGCAGTTTACGTTTCATGAGTGGCTTCACTACATGGTTCCATATATGGCTCTAAGTACGAGACTAGCAGATTTTCAATCTGCTGAGTTAACTGTTGGCGATGCTGCAAATCATCGGTGCGAAGTGCCGCTAAAATCACTGCGTTACTGCTGTGGACGCAGACTTCTGAGAGTAGCTGACACTGGGCTTCCGCTAATTTTGGATTGCGTTGTTGTAAAAGGCTTGCTGTAAAATTAATTGCTTCTTGAGTCAGGCTGTCATCAATTGACTGAAAAATCTCACGGGCAATATAAAATTGTACGAATACGACCCGTGAGACAGGTTGTTCAAACAGTTTAGTAACAGCAGTAACCAACTTGTGAATCATTGGGCGCAGTGGCAGCTGAATTGTTTCAGGAGTATCTACTTCTGCCCACATTGTTTTCACTCGCTCAACGTGACGCAATTCCATGGCCTGAAAGATAGCTGCCTTGTCTGGAAAAAATTGATAGAGTGATCCAACGGACGCTCCAGCTTTTGCAGCAATCAGATGAGTGGTTGCCGACTCGTAGCCAATTTCGTCAAACACTGCCGCCGCCGCATCTAGAATTTTTTCGACTCGCTCTTTGCCCCGCCGCTGCTTGGGCTGACGACGCAAACCGCTCGATTGAGCATCTAGCGGCTGGGGACTTGACGAATGTGAAAGTTTTGTCATATTTTAAAAACACGACGAATCTCTCACAATTCTATCTGGAGCGGAGAATATTATGCCGTCTATGCTTCCCGGTGCGCCTTGGCTGTTGGCACATAAGTCGATGTTGCGGGTTGATCAGCCTCGAAAAATCTCTCTGTATGGCGAGGATTACGTGCTGTGGAAGGATGCGGCTGGGGCAATTCAGGCGCTGCCCAACGCCTGTCCGCATATGGGCGCGATGCTGTCGGCAGGCTGGTGTGAACCGCAAAATGGCACGAGTGCGGTGGTTTGCCCGTTTCATGCGCTGAAGTTTGACGGCGCGGGCTGTACAGTGCTGCCTGGAACCAATCAAACCACGCTGTCGTTGCTCAAGCCCTTAGAGCTGATCATTCAGGGTGACTTGATTTGGTCTTACGGCGGATACGAGCCGAAAGTGCCGATTCCTGACGTGCTGAATCAGATTGCTAAAAATTACTACTTTGTCGGACATACGGCAGATTTAACAGTCGAAACCGATTTGCTGACCATGCTGTTGAACATGCATGACTACAATCATCAAAACGGCACGCATCGCGATCTGTTTCGGATTACGGATATTGAGTTCCACCAGTTTCTGGATCACGGGCATTGCTCTCATGCGTTTTATGACATGCCCACCGCTCCGTACAGCCTGCTCGAAAAGCTGAAGCAGCCCAGCGTCATGCTGCTGCCTAGCTTAATCAAAGCGCATCTGGAAAATCACTTTCCGTCGCTGGTGATTTTTCATGGCGAAATGCCATTGGGTAAGGCAGCTCAGTGCCATATTTTTGTGCCGGAGGCCGAAAATCGTACCCGCACCTATATTTTGCTATTTGGTCAGGCCAAGCATCCGGTCTTCAAGCTGTTGGGCAGCACCTATCTCAAGTTTGGCAAAGTGGTAGTAGATCAGGACGCAGATATTTTAGGGAAAATTTATCCGGATACGCCTCGGAAGATCAAGCTGAATAATGAAGTGGGAATGGACTGGGTGCGGCGTAACTTTGAAAGCTTTCCGGCTGTGGTAGAACCCAATCTTTCCAAATAAACGCTAGGGCTGTCTAATCATTCAGTCATTGGTATATCTAGATACGGCTCTTGCTGGAATCTGTGCTTTATAGTACTTCGGGCTGTCTCAATCAGTCACGCACTCCTCCGAATCGTCAGGCAACCCCGTTTATGCAATGGCTCAATCAACTCAGCATCAAGTCCAAGCTGATTCTGATGCTGCTGACCGTGAGCGGCCTCTCAATTTTGGTCACGGCCTATTTGGGCTACCGCAGCGGCCAAGCCAACCTGACCGAGCGGGTATTTAACCAACTCACCAGCCTGCGCGCCTCCAAAGCCTACCAAATTGAGTCTTATTTCAAAAACACCCAAAATCATATCCAGGTGCTGAGCGAAAACCCGGCGGTGATTTCGGCCATGCGGGAGCTGAGCGCTTCCTACGGCCAGCTAGAGGGCAAGCCGCTGCCCCCAGGCTATGACAAAACAGTGGCTGACTATTACCGCAGCGAGTTTCTGCCCCGCTTGGCCAAAACCGAGCAGGGCAAGCCCGTCCTCAATTCATTTCTGCCCGATACTGCCGCCGCCACTTACCTACAGCACCAGTATATTGCCGCCAATCCCAATCCAGTTGGCAAAAAAGACACGCTCGACAAAGCCCCGGACGACAGCCGCTACAGCCAGATTCACGCCCAGTATCACCCAATTTTTCGGAACATTATCAAGAAGTTTGGCTACTACGATATGTTCTTGATCAATCCACAGGGCACGGTTGTCTACACGGTCTACAAAGAAACCGACTTTACCTCTAACCTGACTACTGGGCCTTACAACGAGAGCAATCTGGCGCGACTGGTGGCTCAGGTGCGCCGTGCCAAAGAAGAAGGCTACGCCAAGCTGATCGATTTTGAAGCCTACGCCCCGTCTTACGGCGCACCCGCGACTTTTATTGCGGCTCCAATTTTTGAGCAATCTGAGTTTATTGGGGTACTGGCTGTACAACTGCCCGTAGATGAAATTAACAACGTGATGACGGGCAATAAAAACTGGGAAAGAGACGGCTTTGGGAAGACTGGGGAAACCTATCTGGTAGGCAAAGATTACCTGATGCGATCGGTGTCGCGGTTTCTAGTTGAAACACCCGATGAATATCTGAGTATGATGCGGTCACTGGGCGTAGATGAAACCGTAACGAATCGAATTCGCGAATATAACACCTCAATTCTGGAGCAGAAAGTCGAGACTGAAGCCGCCACCGCCGCGCTGGCTGGCAAACAGGGAACGCAGATTATCAACGACTACCGAGATGTGCCGGTGCTCAGCTCCTATGCGCCACTGCAAATTGACGGCCTAGAATGGGCGGTGCTGTCTGAAATTGATCTGGCCGAAGCCTATGCGCCCATTCACGCCTTTGAGCGCCAGCTGTTGGTTTCAGCCACGCTGCTGCTGCTGCTGATCACGCTGTTGGCCATGACAATGGCGCATCTGTTTATTAAGCCGATCAATCAGCTGATTCAGAG
>CASBQH010000179.1 GCA_949127695.1 Synechococcales cyanobacterium PMM_0073 | reverse complement strand
TCTTCTATGTTGGGTTGCAGCAGAGATCGCGCTGGCGAGGGTTTGGACTGGCGCTACTGGCCGCCATCGCCGCTGTTTTGCCCTGGCTGTGGCTGGTGGCGCAGCAGTGGCAGAAGGTGCAGTCCAACACCACCTGGATGCGGCTACCGCTGGATGGATTATCAAAGCTAATCGTCTGGTTTTACAGCGTCGCGATTTTGTATTTTGATGTGCCGGTGAGGCTGGAGCCTTGGTGGCTGGCAGCAGCTGAGCTGGGCTGTGCGGCGGTGGTCGTGGGGCTAATTATTCGCGCATTTATGGCCTCTGGTTCGGCGTTCAGCTTTATTGGCGGGCTGGCTTTTTCTGTGCCCTTGGTGCTGATTGGCCTGGATCTGGTCAGCAACGGGCGCTACTCAACCGCACCGCGCTATCTGCTGCCGTTTCATTTGGGGGCACAGCTGGCGATGGCGAGCTGGCTGAGTTTACCGAAGCGACGGCCATTCATTCTGGGGTTTCTGATTACAGTTTGCCTGCTGTCAAATTTGCTTCACTTCAACAGCTCACCGCTCTACTTAAAGAGCCGCAGTTTATCTAATCCCGGCATTGCCCAAGTGATTAACCAAGCTGTTCAGCCTCTGCTGCTCTCAGAATCGCAAAATACGATCGATCTACTCTCTCTTAGCCATTTGCTCAACCCGCAAACGCAGATTAAAATCCTGCCCACCGAGCAGCTCTCAGCAGCACTTAAAGCCGCGCCCACCTGTCAAGCTTTTATCTTCAATCCCTCTTCATCACTGCAATCTGCGGCCAGCCTAACCCAACGCTATCAGCCGCAGCTCTTACATCCCGGCGAGTTTGCCCTGACGCTCTGGCAGCTCCAATGCTAATCTGGCGCAATCCTCCCGCTCAGCTCCAGCTCCAGCCCACAGAGCTGCATCTTTGGCTGGCCGAGCTGCCGCGTCAAAATATCGCCCTAGTTCACCAGCTGCGCCAAATTCTCTCGCTCGACGAGCAAGCCAGAGCCGATCGGTTTTACTTTGAAAAAGACAGGCTGCGGTTTACGCTGGCGCGGGGCGGGCTGCGCCTGATCTTGAGCCGCTATTTGAGCCAGCCTGCTGCGGCCTTGCAGTTTCGCTATGGCGCATACCAAAAGCCCGCCTTGGCCGATCCGGCTGAGCCGCTCTGCTTTAATCTGGCGCATTCTGGCGAACTGGCGCTCTATGCCGTCGCCTGGAACCGCGAAGTGGGCGTTGACCTTGAGCAGATCCGCGCTGACTGTGACTGTGAAGGCATTGCCAGCCGCTTCTTCTCAGCCCAAGAGCAGCAGGAGCTAGCACAGCTCAGCCCAGAGCTGCGAATTCAGGGCTTTTTTAACGGCTGGACGCGCAAAGAGGCGACTCTAAAAGCGATGGGCCAAGGCTTGAGCCTGCCGTTAGATCAGCTAGAAGTTTCGCTTACCGAAGAGGCTCAGCTGCGCCGGATTGGCTGGCAGCCCGACCAAATTTCGCAGTGGGGGCTGAGCAATTTACAGGTAGAGACAGGCTATGCGGCGGCAGTTGCAGCAGCTGGGCAAGACTGGCAGATCACAGGCTGGCAGATGGATTGGGCGATTTGAAAAGAACAAACCAGCGTAGATTTCTGACTCCGCCTTTTTCAGGAGGTTGGGAGGATCATAACGCCCGCAGTCCGGCAATTAAGCCCTGGCAGACGCGCGTCATAAAATCGAGATCGAGCGTTTCGATCCGGTCGCTGGTGAGATGATAGTGCGGGTTTCGCATGAAGGCGGTGTCGGTAATCATCATCGCCGCATAGCCTTGATCCCAAAACGGCGCGTGATCGCTGAGGCGCGTACTGGGCACAAGCTGGCCGCGCTGCCCCGCAGGCAGCCATTCACAGGCTTGCCCCGACTCCCGGATGGCGCGACTCAGCCGCCGCAGATCTGGCAGGGTAATCAGATTGCCAATCAGGGCAATGAAGTTACCTTGATCCGGGTAGAAAGCTTTCAGACCGGGCGGGTATTGCTGCGAGTTGGGCTGATGGCTGCAATAGCCCAGCATTTCCAGCGAGATCATCAGCCGCAGCTTTTGGTTTTGCTGCTTCAGAAATTCGGCATAGGCGCGACTGCCCAGCAGCCCATATTCTTCGAGATCAAAGGCGACGAGCCGCAGCGGATGCGCCAAAGGCTGCTGGGCAAATATTTCTGCTAGCGCCAGCAAAGCCGCCACGCCGCTCGCGTTGTCATCTGCGCCGACTGTGCCGGGAACCGCATCGTAATGAGCGCCAATTAGCAAGGGCGGTTGGGCAGAGTCGCCCAAATTCAAGATCAGATTATCGTGCTGCTGGCCTCGCAGCTTAAAGCTATGCGTTTCCACCTCGCCCCAGCGCTTAAACTGGCTGCGGATATAGTGCTGCACATAAAAATGCCCAGCGCTGGCCAAATGGGGATCGCGTTCGCGGGCGATTTCGGCTAGATGCTGCTCTAGCGTTTGCTTTAGCTCTGCGTAGTTCATAGCGCCACCTGATGCCAAGCGGCAGCCTGCTGACGGATCTGGGCGAGTTCGGCAGCTGGCATTTTGTCGAGGTTGGCCAAAATAAAGCTCATCCGGCCTTGCGAAGCCAGCTTCTCACGATGGCGCGCCAGAAAGTCCCAGTAGAAAAAGTTAAACGGGCAGGCGCGTTCCCCCGTTCGTTCAGTGGGCTTATAGGCGCAGGTTTTGCAGTAGTCGCTCATTTTGTTGATGTAGTTGGCGGAGGCGGCATAGGGCTTGGAGGCGAGAATGCCGCCGTCGGCAAATTGTCCCATGCCAATCACGTTGGTCTGCATCACCCAATCATAAGCATCAATAAAAGCTGCGTGAAACCACTGCTCGATTGCCTGCGGCGAAATGCCCGCAATCAAGGCAAAGTTGCTCAAAACCATCAGCCGCTGAATATGATGCGCGTAGGCCGTATGCTCCACCTGCTTCAAGGTTTGGTGCAGACAATTCATCTGCGTCTGCGCTGCATCCCAAAAGAATTTTGGCAGAGGCTGATCATGCTCAAACCAGTTCTTTTCTGCATAGTTTGCGCCCAGATAGTGATATATCCCATGCATATACTCACGCCAGCCCAGCACCTGCCGAATAAACCCCTCAACGCTGTTCAGCTCCAAATCCTGTTCATAGTAAGCGCGCTCCGCCGCCTGCATCACCTCCAGCGGATGCAGCAGCCCCAAATTCAAATAGGGCGACAGCATGGCGTGCCACATCGTCTCTTCCCCCGTCACCATCGCATCCTGATAAGGCCCAAACAGCGGCAGCCGCACCCGCACAAAATAGTCCAGCACCTCCAGCGCCTGCGCCCGCGTTACCCCCCAGCGAAACGGCTCGATCTCGCCATACCCCCTATCCCCATCCGCTTTATCTTTCACATAATCCATCACGCCCCGCGTAATCTCATCCGCTGCAAACCAGAGCGCTGCGGGCGGATCGAGCTGGCCTTTGGGCGGTTTGCGGTTTTGTTTATCCAGGTTCCACTGGCCGCCAACCGGCTGCTTGCCCTGCATCAGAATGCCGTAGCGCTGCCGTCCGGCGCGGTAGAAATATTCCATCAGCAGCGTTTTGCGGCCTGTTGCCCAGTCGCTAAATTCGTCGCGGCTCCAGAGAAACAGGTTGTTGGGCAGCAGCGTGATTGGGCAGGGTAGATCGAGCTGGGCAATCAGCTGGGCAAACGGTCGGTCGTTGGGCTGCATGACTCGTAGCTCGGTGATGTGATGCAGCTTTACCCACTGCCGTAGCGCTGGCTCAAAGTCGGCGGCTAGCTCGTAGCTGACTTCCCAGCCCGCCTGCCGCAGTTCTTCGGCAAAATGCCGCATCGCTGACCAAACCAGCACCAGCTTCTGGCGATGATAAGGCCGCTGTTTGATGTGCTGAGTAGATTCAATCATGATTACAGGCGCGGGTTCGGCCAATGCCGCCTGCTGCATCGAAAGCTGGTCGCCAAGTATCCAAATGCCAATTGCCATTGCGGCCTGCCTGAATCTGCTTCTTTAGTCTAAGAGCAATCGATGCTGCTGAATCTGACTCAGGATGGGAGATCAGCCCTGCTGCCAAGCTTGGAGTGGCCAGACTGGGGCAGGGCATGGGGCGATGTCAGCTATCTGAGCAGCACGCTCATAAATTTGCCTGGGGCGAACGGCACGGGAACCAGCGGCGAAAACTGGCTGCGGTCGGTAATCATCTGCCTGACGTACATTTCGCTGATGATGTGGTTGACTTGCTCTCGCGTACCAATGATCCAAACCTGCGCTCGGTCGCCAAGCGATTCTGGCAGCAGTTCGTTGAACTCTGAAGTCATCATATTCATCCTTTTTCTTTTGTGGGGTTGAAGAAAAAGGACTCAAGACGACGGTTTCTCAAACCGCTTAGGTTGCGAGGCTGAACGATCCAGTAGAAT
>CASBQH010000178.1 GCA_949127695.1 Synechococcales cyanobacterium PMM_0073 | reverse complement strand
TTTCAAAGCCTACAAAGCATCGAACGGCTGAATAACCTGTTTTTGGACGGAGCATTTAAAGAAGAGTATCTGGAGAGGCTGCATATTAGGGAGCCGATTAAGATTCCCAGATCTTTTATTGAGAAATCAGATCAGCCTTATTACATTCCGTTTATTGAAATGTCCGATAGCTTACAAAAAAGTCTCAACTATGAAAGTAAGCTAGATCGAAATCCTGAACAAATCAACAAACTGAATCAAGAACCCCGCTGCAAGCAGACGGGGTATGGACAGCCAAAACCCGCTCAGGATTACACTTACGCCCCAAGGGGCGGGGAATGTACCCTTGACTGGATTCAAAGCTGGCATTCCAGAAACCGCCAATGGCTATGCGGTCGATATGGTCTGCTCCTCTGGGATGATGAGCGTGATGAATGCGGCGACGGCGATTGCAGCAGGCGAAGCCGATATTGTGCTGGCGGGCGGCATGGAGTCGATGTCTCAGAGCGGGCTGCTGATGTCGCACCGCGTCAGGTGGGGCTGCAAGCTGCTGCTCAATGCGCCAGAGCAAATTATCGATCTGCTGGTGCAAGACGGGCTTTGTGACCCCACCACGGGTGAAAAAATGGGAGAGCAGGCCGAGCGATTGGCTGAAGCCTATGACGTGACGCGGAGCGACTTAGATCAGGTGGCGCTGCATTCTCAGGAGCGGGCAGCAGAAGCGACGCAGCAGGGTTTTCTGCATCAGGAAATTGTCCCAGTTGAAGTTAAGGGCAAAAAAGGCATACAGCTGGTGGAAAAAGACGAAGGAATTCGCGCCGACACAACCTGGGAAAAACTGGCCGGATTGAAAGAACGGCATAGACTATCATGATTTAGCTGGGATTGACAGACCAAGTAATTTTAGTCACGGGCGGCAATCGCGGTATTGGTACGGCAATCGTCAGCCTGCTAGTACAGCTCGGCGCTCAGGTGGCCTATACCTATCGCAGTGATCCAGGCGATCAGGCCAACGTGCTGGCGATTCCGGCTGATGTCACCGACTTAGAAGCAATGGCAGAGGCAGCAGCTACAGCAGAGCAAAAGCTGGGCGCAATCTACGGCGTGGTGGCCAATGCTGGCATTACACGCGATAACTTTTTCCCAAAGCTGACATCAGCAGACTGGGATGCGGTGATTAACTGTGACGGGTACGGTATTGCAAATTAACGGCGGGCATAATACCTAAGCTGCAACTAGCTCACGCCCCAGCCGCAGGTTGAGCTGAGCCGCTTCTTCTGATAATCTGAGCTGTAGCGCTGAAGCCCTCGCGTTCCTCGCTGCATCCAAACCTGATAAATTCCCGCTATGAACCCTACTTTCGGCCATCTGACAGGACTCAGCGATCGTGAGGCGGCGAGTCGGCGGGCGGCAGGGCAGGGCAACAACGTCCCGATTCAGACTAGCCGCACCTACTGGGATATTTTCCGGGATAATTTATTTACCTTCATCAACGGCGTTTATTTTTTTCTCAGCCTAGTGCTAATTGTGCTGGGGCGAGCTAGCGATGTGGTAGTGCTGGCTTTTGTGATCTTGCTAAACGTTGTAATTAACGTCGTTCAAGAAATCCGCGCCAAAAAGAAGCTCGACCGAATTGCCCTGGTGACGCGCCCGCAGGCTAGCCTAATTCGCGACGGCCAAGAGCGCGATCTAGACCCGGCTGAAATTGTCGTCGGCGATCTGCTGGTGGTGCGTCCCGGCGATCAGATTGTGGTGGATGGGGCGGTGGCAGACGGCGAAATCAAAGTCGATGAGTCGCTGCTGACGGGCGAATCTGATTTAATCGTCAAGCAGGTGGGCAGCCCAGTCTATTCCGGCAGCTTCTGCGTCAGCGGCAAAGCCAGCTGCCTGGCCGAAAAAGTCGGGGCAGATAGCTTGGCCAACAAAATGACGGCTGAAGCCCGCAAGTTTCGTAAAGTGCTGACGCCCTTACAGCGCCAGATTAACCTGATCATCCGGCTGCTGCTGGGCATTGCGATTCTGCTGGGCTTAATCACGACGCTGCGGATTGTGCTGGGCGTCACTTCGCTGACTGCGGGAATTCAAAATATTGCCGTGATTGTTGGCCTAGTGCCCAGCGGCCTCTATTTAATGATTACCCTAGCCTATGCCTTTGGCGCAGTGCGGATTGCCCAGCAGAGCGCCCTAGTGCAGCAGGCCAACGCCGTCGAGTCGCTCAGCAACGTGGACGTGATTTGCCTAGACAAAACCGGCACGCTTACCGCCAATCGGATCAACCTGCAAACCCTTCAGCCTGTTGGCCTTGATCGCGCCAAGCTAGAAACCCTGCTGGGGCAGTTTGCGGCCAGCGTCTCTGCCAGCAACGCCACCAACGCGGCCATTCTCGCGGTGCTGCCCAGCCACCAGCAGCCCCTCAAGCGTGAAATTCCGTTTAGCTCGGCGCATAAATGGAGCGGCGTCAGCTTTGAGCATCTGTCCGGCCTCTATCTGCTGGGAGCGCCAGAAATTTTGGCTCAGGCGATGGCGCTGCCCGACTTCCTCCAGGCCGATATCAAAGCTGGAGCCGATCAGGGGCTGCGCGTCTTGCTGTTTGCCCAGAGCGCGGCTGAGCAGGTTGAGTCAGATGCGGCAGGCAATCCGCTGCTGCCCGAAGACCTGAAGCCGCTGGGGGTTTTGTACTTTGGCGACGAGCTGCGGCCAGGAGCGCGGCAAACGCTGGATGAATTTCGAGCCGCCGGGATTCAGGTTAAGGTGATTTCGGGCGACAATCCGGCGACGGTGGCGGCGCTGGCCAAGCAGGCTGGGTTGGGCAACGAGATTATTGCCGTGTCGGGGCAGCAGCTAGAGCAGATGGATGAGGCGGTCTTTACCCAGACTGCCGCAGAAAGCACGATTTTTGGCCGGATTACGCCCGAGCAAAAGGCGCGGCTGGTGCAGAGCTTGCAGTCGCGGCAGCACTATGTGGCGATGATGGGCGATGGCGTGAATGACGTGCTTTCGCTGAAGCAGGCCAACGTGGGGATTGCAATGGAGAGCGGCAGTCAGGCGACGCGCGGCGTGGCGGATATTGTGCTGCTGCAAGATGCCTTTGGTGCTTTACCCCAAATATTTCTTGAAGGGCAGCGAATTCGCAACGGCGCGGCAGATATTAGCAAGCTGTTTATGGTGCGAATTTTCTCGTTTATTTTGGCGATTATTGCCGTGGGGATGATTTCGCTCTCATTCCCCTTCGGAATTAAAACCAGCACAATTGTCACCTTTCTGACGGTCGGCATCCCGCCATTTTTTGTGACGCTCTGGGCCAAGCCCGGAAAACTACAGATGGGGCAGGGCAACGCCTTTCTGCATTTTGTCATGCCCGCCACCCTGACGCTGGGGCTGGCCAGCATTTTGGTTTACATCTATTTTCTGGCCGAAAACGTTGGCCCAGTCTTTGAATGGCTCAGCGGCCAAATTTCGTTTACCGAGCTGGATCAGCAGATTGGCCTAGAGGATATTTTCCGGGCGCAGCGGATTGCCGAAACCGCGCTGATTACCATGCAGGTGCTGGGCGGCTTGCTGCTGCTGCTGTTTCTCAAGCCCCCTGCTCCAGCCTGGGTGGGCGGCGAGCCGCTGAGCCGCGACTGGCGCTATGCGGCCATTACTGGCTTGCTGCTGCTGCTTTACGGCCTGATTTTGGCAGTGCCCAGACTGCGAAACTTTTTTGAACTCTACCCGCTGGATCTGCCGCACTATTTGGGAATTGGTCTGGTCAGCTTGATTTGGGCGCTGCTGCTGCGGTTGATCTGGCGAAATAGCTGGCTAGATCGCTTCTCTGGCACAGAGATTAGCCCGTTCTGAGGTTTCTATACTATTTCTGTACCATATAGAGAATAGAGATAGCCGCTTGATCTAATCCAGAATCCGCACTCTGCAACCGCTTATGATGCAATATATCCGGTCTACCCTCCTGCCATCCAAGCCAGCACAGCTGCTGGTCAAGACCGGTATCAAGTGGGATCAAGATAACTGCCCTGGAATGGCAGCCTCGCTGGCCTACTTTGCGCTGTTTTCACTGTTTCCGATTTTGCTGGTGATTTTGAGCGTCATCGGGGCATTCATTGGCCCAGATAGCGAGGCGTTCCAGTCGATCCAACAAGCAGTAGAGCGGTTTTTGCCGCCAGAAGTGCATGATTTGATCCAGACTACCTTGACCTCGCTCAACGAAAATAGCGTTGGGGCGGGAATTGTCGGCTTCGGGCTGCTGCTCTGGACCGCCAGCGCCGTCTTTGCCATTCTCAGGGCTTCCGTCAACAAAATTTGGCAGTCTCCCAGCCGCGTCTCCGAAGTCGGCTCTGTGCCCAAGATGGTGCTGTTCTTTCTGGCCAATCGGCTGTTTGCCTTCATGCTGGTGCTAGGAATTGCGCTGCTGCTGCTGGCTTCTTTGGTGTCCAGCATTGCGATCAAAACCATTTTGCAGCTGATCGGCACCTTTCAAGAGACTTTTGCCTTCATTCAAGTAGACGAACTCCAGCTGACCAAGGGACTTCAGGCCAGCTCGTCGTTTTTCATTTTGGCGCTGGTCGCCTGCGTGCTGTTCAAAATTTTGCCCATGGTCTATGTCAGCTGGGGAGATGTCTGGCTGGGGGCGCTGCTAACGGCGACCTTGCTGGTAGGCTTGCAGCAGCTGGTGAGCAACAGCGTCATTTCACTCGGCAGCCATTTTCTGTCCTATGGCGTGATTGGCAGCGTGATGATTCTCATGCTCTGGATCTTTCTCACCTGCCAGGTTTTTCTGCTGGGCTGCGTCTTTTCCTATGTCTACGCCCATCTGTTTGGCAGTCGTCGTCGCCAAGACTCAGAGCTGCACTCACATCCCCCCACCGCTTGATCGCTGGATGATTTTTGGGATTTTAGCCCAATCCATGCATGATCTTGGTTCCTATCAGTTTCATATTTTCTTGATTTACTCTAGAAGACAAGCTAGATTAAACCACAGCTTTGACCCACCTTAGACCCACCTTAGACCCCCACCTTAGAAAAACCAGCTCTGACTTGGCTAGACTGCATTCGCCATCTGCACAGCCTGTTGAGATAGATTGCCCATATAGCCCCTCAATGTTTCTCAACCCGATTCCCCGATCCAGGCTGTTACCTCCCTAGCGGCAGGTTATTCATGTCCAATAAGTCGATCCTGTTGATTGAGCAGGAGGCCAGTCTTCGTGAAGTGCTGCGAATCTGCTTGAGCGAGTTGGGCGGATGGCGAGTGACGCTATCTGCCTCAATTCAAGAAGGGATCAATCTCTGTATCCTGGCTCGTCCCGACGCCATTCTGCTAGATGCTTCTACTTCAGAGTCAGATGCGCTCATCTTCGTAGAGCAGCTCAAGCAGCACTCTATCTTGCAGTCCATCCCGATTGTTCTGATCACTGCGAGAGCCAATTGGTTTACAATAGCGCAGCTACATCAACTGGGGTTTGCCGGAGCCATCACCAAGCCCTTTACGCCCTCTGAGCTGCCTATGCAGGTTTCTCGCTTGCTGGGATGGAGTCACGGCGGCAGGTAGCGGCGGCTCCTCTGTTCAATTCATTTTCGCAATTTTTGAGGTAAATGTTCATGATCGAGTCCAAGGCTGCTACTCTCAGCTCAAAGTCGAGCTATTCTGCCTCTACCCAGAGCAGAACCTTACTGTCCAGTGGCCTAGAGCGCAGTGCTCTGCAATCCACCTCCAGCTTCGGCACCCGGTCGCGGCTAGATATTGGGCGATTTGACCGAGTTTTTACCAGCTCTGGCAGCGTCAGACGCGGCTTTGACGATGTGTTTAGGTTTGAGCTGACCAACAGAAGGCGGCTGAGAATTTACCTGGGCAATGAGTTTAATAGACCCAACTCTAACAACCGCCGGATGACGATTAGCTTGCTAGATGACCGAACCTTGAGACAGGTCACCAACTCGACGGTGAATCCGACCGAGATTGGAGCCATTACCAGAACCCTAAATCCTGGAACCTATCGCCTGCAAATTTCGACTCAGAGTAATGACCGAGGTCGCTACTTCATGGATATGGTGAGAATATAGCGCCCCTTTGATCTGGGCGGCGTTTCCTCTAGCCGTTTATGAAGCCCGCCTGCTCCCAGATTCGGACTCGAATCGGAGGCTTCAGGCGGGTTTTGCCGATGTCAAGTCAAACAACTCTAGTCAAACCAAAATCTAGTCAAACCAAAATCTAGTTAAACCAAAATACAGTGGAATATTTCAAGTTTGTTAAACCCGCAGTTGTAATTGGAATTTCGAGCCTCAGTCTATTTCTAGCGCTGGCTCCCGCGCAAGCCGCTCAGCAGTTTACCTGCAATGGCCGGATGAAAAACGGCAGAACTTTCTCAGCCACCTTTTTGAACGGTCTGTTTACCCAGATTCGCTGGGAGCAGTCGGGACAGCCGCCGCAAGTCACGCCACTCACCTTTTCTTCCACCAATTCGCTGGGGCAGCCCGTCTATCGAGGCAGCTTTCAAGCCGCCACAGCCGTAACGCTGGTGGATATTTCTAAAGGAGACGTGCGGCGCGGTTCGGAAGTCTCGGTTGGCGTGGAAGAATGGGGCTGGGCGCGCGGCGTCTGCGGTACGTCAACCAGTTCTGGCGGCTCCGGCGGTGGCTCTGGCGGCTCTGGCACAACTGACTGGTTTTCCCAGCTGCGGCAAGATTTAATTGGCGTCAGCGGCGCTCGCTCTAGAGATTGGATGTCGCAAAATAACTTTTTCTTCGACCAAACAATGGAGCATACCGATACGCGCGTCATCGAGCGCTGGAATCGTCCGAGCGATAGTTCGACGGTCGAAGTGGTGATTACCAATAACGTTGTTTCTGATGTGGTGAGGGTGCGTTAACTTAACTTTATTGAGCAAAAGCTAGAAGATGACGGTCAATTTTGCCTGGTACTATTCAAATAGTTTCAGGCAAACAGTATTAGACAGGCGGTAGGGTTGAAATGATCTTGAGCCCAATGCTGCTTGAAGCGTTCGGACTCAAGATCATTTCAATCTAAGGGATAACCATGGCTGATCTGCCTCGCCCTGTCCGCCCTGTTAAAGAACCGTCGCTCTTAGATGTACTGATCCCGCTGGTGACGCTGATTGTCCTCATTGCGGGATCAGTTTATTTATTTGGGCTTGATGCTATTACTGGCCCCACCCAAGTCGCGCTGATTTTAAGCACGATGGTGGCGGCTTTAGTTATTCTTAAAAATGGACATCCCTGGTCTGAAATTTCGGCCTCTGGCGGCAGAGCCGTTGCCTCAATTGTCAGCGCCATTTTTATTCTGCTCTCCGTCGGGGCGCTGATTGGCACTTGGAATATGTCTGGCACAATTCCAACGCTGGTTCACTATGGAATTCAGCTGCTCCAGCCCAACTGGTTCTATCCAGCCGCTGCGCTGATCTGCGCGGTGATTTCGGTCGGGATTGGCAGCTCTTGGACGACAGCGGGCACGATTGGCGTCGGCCTGGTGGGGATTGCCTCGCTGGTTGGCGTTTCCCCGGTGATCACGGCTGGCGCGGTGATTTCCGGCTCCTACTTTGGCGACAAGACTTCGCCGCTCTCTGAAACGACGCTCTTGAGCGCTCAGCTAGCCGGAGCTGATATTTATTCACATATTCGCGCTCAGCTCTGGACATCAGTGCCGTCGTTTATTTTGGCAATGATTGTCTTTTTGGTGCTGGGTCTGCGAACCGAGGTGGTGAGCAATGTTGAAACGGCAGTCGAACTCTCCAAGCTCGATCAGCTATTTTGGATTACTCCGCTCAATTTGATTCCGCTGGCCTTCTTGGTGTTTTTATCAATTCGCAAATTTCCGCCCTCGCTGGCCATCATGAGTGCGGCCTTAATGGGCGGCGTCATGGCAGTGATTCTCCAGCCCCAGGCCGTCACCCGCTTTGTCAACGATCCAGCGCTGGCGCAGCCTCTGGTCTTTGTCAAAGGCATCTGGATGGCGATGGCCAACGGCTATCAGGAAAATTCAGGCATCCTAGAAATCGATCAGCTGCTGTCGCGCGGCGGCATGGACAGCATGTTGCTAACGCTCTGGATCATCATTGGCGCAGTCACCTTTGGGACGCTAATGGAAGAATTTGGCATGTTGGCTAAGCTGATTAACCCGCTGCTGCTGCGCGCCCATACAACCGGGCTGTTGTTCGCCACCATTGTCGCGACTGGCGTTGGCTTAAATATTGTGGCGGGCGATCAATATATTGCGCTGGTGCTGCCTGCGCGGATCTTTCGCGTCGAGTTTCAAAAGCGCGGCCTCCAACCCCAAAATCTATCGCGGGTGGCGGCAGATGCGGGCACGGTGACTTCGCCCTTGGTGCCCTGGAACTCTTGCGGAGCCTATATGGCAGCTACGCTGGGCATCTCGACTTTTCTCTATCTGCCGTTCTGTATTTTTAACATTGCCAGCCCCATTCTATCGCTGCTTTACGGGATTACCGGCTTCAAAATTGAGCGACTGCCTGTTGCTGCCGGCTCAGAACTCACCTCAAAAATTAACTAAGTAAAGATCAGGTTGCTTATACAATTTGGAGAGATACGGGATGATTCTGCTGCTGATTCGTTCGACCGTTCACCTGACTTGGGGATTCATCTGTTCTCAATCTGCTCTTGGCGGCTCTGGCCGCTCGGCGGAGCGTCGCTGTCTAGTCCCACAGAGCATCTACAACTCATGACCACAAACTTGCCAAACCGCAGCCTCGGCAGCTCGGCAATCTCAACTGGACATCTGCCTGAATCAGATCGGGTCAAGGATCTGGTGCAGCGAGCCTATGACCAATTTAAGACAGTAGAGGACGGGAAAGTCGCAGACTATATCCCGGCGCTGGCTGAGGTGCCAAGTCATCTATTTGGGATCTGTATGGTCGGGGCAAATGGCGCTGTTCATGCTGCCGGAGATATTGACTATGAGTTCTCGATCCAAAGCGTCTCTAAGCCGTTCGTGTTTGCGCTAATCTGCCATGCCATCGGCGAAGATCAGGCGCGCGATCAGCTAGGCGTCAATAGCACTGGGCTACCGTTCAACTCGGTGATTGCGCTAGAGCGAATTAATCAAGGCACCAGTAATCCAATGGTGAACGCTGGCGCGATTGCGGCAACCAGTCTGGCTCCGGGCGATACCGCCGCTGACAAATGGCAGTTTATTCAGCAGAGCCTGTCCCGATTCGCGGGGCGAGAGCTGAGCTTAAACGAGCGGGTCTATCAGTCTGAGGCAGCCACCAACCAGTGCAATACGGGCATCGCCAAACTGCTGCAAGCCTACGAGCGAATCTTTTTTGATCCGGTGGAAGCAACCGATATCTATACCAAGCAATGCGCCTTAAACGTTACCGCCAAAGACCTAGCGGTGATGTCGGCTACCCTGGCCAACGGCGGTGTCAATCCAATTACCAAAGACCGAATTATTGATCCAATTCACTGTCAGCATGTGCTGGCGGTGATGGTGACAGCCGGACTCTACGAAAATTCTGGCGACTGGCTCTACGAAACAGGGCTACCCGGTAAAAGCGGCGTCAGCGGCGGCTTGGCGACCGTCTCGCCCGGTAAAGGCGGCTTGGGCACGTTTGCTCCGCCGCTAGATGCAGCGGGCAACAGTATCAAAGGCCAGCTCGCCGCTCGCTTTTTGTCTGAGCAGCTGGGGCTGAATCTGTTTGCCTCGCAGCCCGTAGATTAATCTCAAGCGCCAAGCCCGAACAGGTGGCCGAGGCGGTTCAAATCAATCGGCCAGTCTTCCTGATACATTGGGCTTAGTGGTTTACTTCAAAGCCAGCGGCTTTTTGGTCAGGAATGCAGAAAACGGACAGACTGTTTAGCCAGATCTACAGCATTGATCAATCAACGGGTTGCTACATGATTGAGGTCAGGCTGACTGACTATGCAGATATTTTTAATGAATGGGATCCAGCTCCTTTTAAGCGCCGAGATATTGATCCAGATCTAATGATTTATTTGGAGGAATGCTCTGCTGAAATTCCGTTCCGGCAGGCAATTGAGATCTGTTTTGTGATTCCAGCTCAGATCCAAAATCAGCAAATGGAAGCAGAGGCTTGTAGCGGCATTGCTAATAGCTTTATCT
>CASBQH010000177.1 GCA_949127695.1 Synechococcales cyanobacterium PMM_0073 | reverse complement strand
GGGCTATTCGTATTTGGCTTTTTGTCAAACGACCCATCGCGCAACCCCAACCGCCGCGACATGGAATAATAACCTGCTTCTGGTCTAGCCTGCTTTAAGCAGGATTGCAGATAGCTGGAACAATTTTTGAACGCCTTGCGGTCTAAGTTAGACGGTAGTTTGTTCTGCTGGATCTGCCGTCCATTTTGTTGCGATTACATATGCCCTACCCAGTTTCGCCGCCTGCTCTGCCCCCGGTTGTTACTGCTGCGGCGGTGACTGCGCTAGAAGCATCTGCTCCGCCTGCTGGTATAAATTTGGTAACTGAGATTCGGCAGCCTGATTTGGGTGACTGCGCTGAGGCGAGCTGTTTGGCGCTCAACTTGCAGGCGGGACAAGCTGAGCTGCGAGCTACAGGCCAGAGCCAGCCTGTTTTTGTGCCGCTCCCTGATCTTGACGCGCTGATTCCTCCTTCTCACCCGTTTGCCCAGCTGCCGGTTCAGTCACCTGTCCTGCCGCCTGCTTCACTGCCGCTCGATCTAACTCAGCCCTTGCCTAGTCCAGACGGCGCTGGTCAAGTTCTAGAAATTCCGACGCCTGACCTGCCAGCTAGCCCAGCGCCAGCTGATTCTGCGCCAGCCAGCCCCGCACCAGGCTCCCTTAGCGTGCCGATTGATCCAGCCGTCTTGGGCGAAGTGCTAGAGGTGCGGGGCGACCGTCAGGAATTTGACGAACGGCGGCGGATTTTTAAGGCAGAAGGCAACGTTGAGGTGCGGTTTCGGCAAGGTATTCTCACCGCCGATCGGGTGCAGGTGAATATTCCCAACCGCGTTGTGGTAGCCGAGGGGAACGGTGTCTTGACCCGTGGCGATCAGGTGCTGCGCGGCGAGCGGTTTGACTACAACTTTGGCACCAATCAAGGCAGCATCTTAACGGCCAGAGGCGAGCTGCTGCTGCCCGCCACCGAACGCGATTTTGATACAGCAGCTCCCCCAGAGTTTGGCCCGCCGGTGCTGCGGCCTGTCACTGAGCGGGTATCGGCCAATCAGCCGCTGCAAGTGTTGGGCGGCTTACCGGGGCCAGCCTTTGGGATTGGCAATAACGCCAGCTCGGCTCGATCGATCAATCGGCTGCGGTTTGAGGCCGACCGGGCTGAGATTATTGGCGGCAATCTGGTGGCCGAGAATGTCAGCATTACCAACGATCCGTTTTCGCCCCCCGAACTAGAGCTGCGCTCGCCCCAAGTCACCTATACGCGCCTATCGCCCACCCAGGCTGAAATCCGCGCCAGAAACCCGCGCCTGGTATTTGATCAGGGTTTTTCGCTGCCGCTGCTGGTGAACCGACTGCTGCTCGACAGTCGCAGCCGCGATTCGGGTCTGCTTAACTTTGGCTATGACGAAGATGACCGAGACGGCTTTTACATTGAGCGCTCGTTCAATCTCTACAGCTCGCCGCTGGTCAGCTTTAGCCTGACGCCGCAGCTCTTGGTGCAGCGCGCTATTACGCAGGGCGGCTTTCCCACTGACCCTGACCACTATGGCCTGGTGGCCGATGCCGACTTCCGGTTCACGCCCACCACCACCGCTCAGGCCGTGGCCAACTTCAGCAGCCTCGATTTTTCAAAAATTGAGGACGTGCTGCGCGCCAGCTTCCGGGCACAGCAGATCGTATTTAACCACAGCGTCGCCCTGGAATATACCTATCGCAACCGGCTGTTCAACGGTTCTTTGGGCTTTCAAAACGTCCAGAGCAGCTTTGGCCTGGTAGTGACTTCGCCCCAATATGTGCTGGGCAATAGCCTGATCAATCTGCGGTATCAGGGCAGCTTGCAGTATATCAACGCCCAGACCGATCAACGCAGCCTGCTGCCGCTAGATCGCAGCCTTGTACCGCCCGGTACGCCTGATGCTTTTACGCCGCTAGATGCCGATCGCGATCTGACCTGCATTGATTCAGATGATCGCGCCATAACTGGCAACGGCTGTGCAGATCTCACCCGCTATCAGGCGGCCATCACGCTGAATCGCCTATTCTTTCTCTGGACAGGCGTAGCCCTGCCGCCCACCCCCACCGAAGGGCTGCGCTACAGCCCCGTGCCCATTACCCCTTACCTCGGCGTCCTGCTCGATACGCGAGGTGTCTACAGCGGCTATAGCAGCGGCGACCATCAGGCCAGTCTGCGGGGAGGCGTGACGCTGCTGGGGCAGTTTGGCCATTTCTCGAAGCCGTTTTTTGACTATACGGCGTTTAACTTGGGCTATGCCAAAACATTTTTGGATGGCGAATCGCCCTTCCTGTTTGACCGAGTTGCAGATGAACAGATTGTGAGTGCAGGAGTGACACAGCAGATCTATGGGCCAATTCGGTTTGGAGTACAGGCCAGCTATAACCTAGATTCTGGCAACGATATTGATACAGTATTTACGCTGGAATATAGCCGCCGCACCTATAGCATCAGCGCTACCTACAGCACGGGACGGGGCGCGGCCACGTTCAGCTTTCGCCTGAATGACTTTAACTGGACGGGCGATCCGGGGCCGTTCTCTGGCTTAGGCAGCGATGCAGTGGAGGGCGGCGTGGTGGAAGGTGTGAACTAGCCTTTGCTCAAATCGGGGCGCGAACTGAATTAATAAAAATCAGCCTTGACTCAATCAGATGGCGACAAGATCTGGGCGCAACCGGCTAGTTTCCAGCAATTCCCTCCGCTCTGGCGGCATGTTGAACTGCCGCAGATACGGTGGGAGCAACGCGCTCGTCAAAGACCGAGGGAATGATATATTCTTTGGTCAGGTCAGCCGGTTTAATCAGCGAAGCAATCGCCTCAGCTGCTTCCAAAAACATGCCAATGCTCATGGTTTTGGCACGACAGTCTAATGCACCTCGGAAGATGCCAGGGAAGGCCAGCACGTTGTTGATTTGATTCGGGTAGTCGCTGCGTCCGGTCGCCATCACCGCCACATCTTCAGAAATTAGCTCTGGCTGGATCTCTGGAATTGGGTTGGCCATGGCAAATACAATTGGGTCAGCCGCCATCGACTTGACCATTTCAGGCGTCACGACTCCCGGCGCACTCACGCCCATAAACACATCTGCCCCCACCATCGCATCAGCGAGCGTTCCCGACTGCGCTACAGCAAACTCGCGCTTCTGGTCGTTGAGGTCGCTGCGGCTGGTGGACAAAATACCGCGTGAGTCG
>CASBQH010000176.1 GCA_949127695.1 Synechococcales cyanobacterium PMM_0073 | reverse complement strand
TGGAAGAACCTGGGTTTATGCTCTATTCAGCTTTTTTGATCGGAATGCGCTGGCAAGAGCATCAGATGGAGCTGAGCTGAAAGCAGGGCGATAGGACTTGCTGGCCTGCTGGGTACGCAGCAAAGCAATATCTTGAAAGCTGCTTAGAATAAGAGTTTCAGAGTCATTAAAAATATTCTGGACTAAATTTGGACTAAATTTCAGGGCGGCTTTCAGCTTCGTAAGCGGTCGCAAGCTGGAGGTTTAGCGCTCATTAAAGCTGCTCTCATTGCAAGAATCTACAGTCTATTTATGAGTCCCAACTTAAGAATTTAAGTTGCAGAATGATACAGAAAATTAAGCGCTGACTCAGCTTCACCTACTCAAAGCTTTTGATCACAATAATCACCAGAAACCCCAGCAGGGTTGAGATGCCAACTACCGAACCCCCCTTGGCATAGGCTTCGGGCAGCATCGTTTCGGCAATTACGGTCAGGATGGCTCCAGCTGCGGTTGCCTCCAGCAATGAAATCACTGAGTCCGATGAGTCGGCAAACAGGACGCTGCCAGCGGCAGCCAAGATGCCGGTGATCAGCATAATCAGCGTCCACATGATCAAGATCCGGCGCACAGAAAAGCCCTGCTCTCGCATTCCTTTTGAGCTAGATAGCGCTTCCGGGTAGTTGGCGATAAACAGTCCAGCAATCAGCGAACTGCTGATCGGATGATGCGAGAGCTGCGCGCCAATCGTCAGCGCTTCAGGAATGGCATCCATCAGCAGCCCCAGCCAAATTGACATGGGCGCATTGCCATGGGGTTTGGCCACCTCAGACGATGCCGCCGGAATCAGCTGCCCTGCATTCATGCTTTTCAGCGCATGAGCCACCCACTCTGCGGTTTTAGCAGGCTCAAAAGCTTGCCTTTTTTGCAGGTAATCCCGCACGCCGGAGCTACCCAAAAAGGCTCTGACCTGTTCTGCAAGTTCTGGAGATTGCAGCAGTAATTCTTCAAAATCCTGCCTTCTCAGCATCCAAAACGCCGCATCCGTTTTGGCAATGGCCGTCACCGTATGAGCGGCACGGGTTACAAAGGCGAGTTCTCCAAAAGTATCCCCAGAAGTTAAAACAACAGAAGCTTTGTTCAGATGGCTCGGATAGAAAATTTCGACTTGCCCCTGGTGCAGCAGATACAGCCGATCGGCAGCTTCGCTCGGCTGAAACAAAACATGGCCAGCTGCTGTCTGCCGATAGCTGAGCCGCGCCGCAACTTCTTCCAGATCATCTTGAGGCAAATAGCCGAATACAGGAAAGCGGCGAATTTGTCGCGCTAGCTGCAAAAATTCCGCCTCTCGCTGCTCAATCGGCACAGCGGGCAGAATTTTCCTGTCTCGGCGCAGCGTTTTGATCGCTGAACTCACCCAGTCTCGAATTTCAGCTTTCTGTAGTCCATGATATTTTTGCAGATACTCGGCAACCGCTTTGCTTTGGATGAATTGCTCAGTGGCATCAACCCATTCAGGCGAAGTTTCCAGCAGCGCTTCAAACTCTGAACGCGATAGAGCCGCTAGCTGAGTCTCTTCGACTGTGACGGCAACGGTTTGATGCGGACTTCCCGTAAAAAACGCCAGCGCATCAAAGTAATCATTCACGGTGAGCGACTTGAGCAAAGCCAATCCAGCCTGCGGATCAAGTAAATCGACTGTTCCGGCGTCAATCATATAAAGACTTTCACTCGGATCACCCTGGCGAAATAGAGTCGTCCCTTTGGGCTGGGGCGCAGCTCGAAACAGCTGCGCCAGCCTGTACTGCGATTCCTGAGACAAATCTTGGAAAAACTCCAGATGGCTCAGCTGTTTAATTCTCTGCTTCAAGAGGCGGCTTTTTTGCTGCGTCAGGTAGGCAACCAAGGTCGCTGGCTTCCGTAAAAATCCCCCGGAATTGTTGACAACTTGATTTACCAAAATAAAGAATAAACTGCCAAAAATTGAGCCGAAAATCAGCTCGAAAAGATGCCCCTTTTCTTTGACATTACCTACGAGGTCAATCACGACAGCAGCCAGTAGAGCGCCTCCACCAAAAGCGACTAAAAAGGCCAAGACTCGACCTTTAGGCCGCCAAAACAAGGAAGTTAGCGCGCCTAACGGCATGGAGCAAGAGCTGACAATTCCCGCAAAAAAAGCCCCCCAAAAGACAGTTTCAAACATAAAAAAAGAGTGCGCTAGAACACAACAAATAGTCGAATTGGAACCTGCTTAAAAAAGCTCCATGCGGACGATATCAGGATCTAATAGAGCAACTAAATTCGGATACAAAAATTCATGTATCTGACAATACCAGCAGAACAGGTTTAGAGAGCCTTAAAATGATTATTGAATGTCTTGCATTAAGACTAATTTTGAGATTAGAGAGAATTGCAATAAGACTAAACCGTCTTAAAAAAAGTCTCATTTGTCTCTTTATAATTCTAGAAGAGAGACAAATGAGACTCAATTTGGAAAGAAATTAGGGCGTTCTGGCTGAGAGTAATGTATCTAGCCTATCTGCATATCCCGTCAGCTCAACGTATCCTTTGCCGTTTACTGAAATCTCCCCCTGCTTACCCTCAAAGCCTACTGCGCCTTCCCAATAGGTTGCTGTCGCTACGTTCAGCTCTTGGTTTGGCATTAGGGGTTTCGCTTGCAGCGTCATCGCTAGCTTTGGGATTGCAATCTGCCATTTAGCCGGATACAGCGCTCCATTCTTTGGGCTTTTCCAGTGATCTAGCACTTCTACTTGCAAGTCCTGAGAGTTTAAGCTTTTTGTTTCACCTGAGGCCGAAATATAGGTTCCAGCTGAAGTACTCTCCAGCGTTTCATCTTCATGTCTCAGCAGATAAAGCATCAGCGCTGAGCCGTTGTCAAACTGGATTGAAAACCAGTCCCAGCCAACGGTTCCAGCTGATAATGCGCTCGTTGAATATTCGTGATCTTTCCAGGTCAAACCCGCTACTGCATAAGACTTGTCTTTGATGGTAATGCTGCCAGCAGTTGGCTGCTGCACCAGCGAATAATAATAAGAGGCGTTTCCTGGCTCTTTGCCTTTAATGCTCAGCCCCCGATCGCCTTGTAGTACGGGCGGCAAACTTTGCTCTACGATCAAATCTAGGCTGACCTCGGCAGTTTTGGCCTGTAGCCTCACCTTTCCTGGCTCAATTTCGCTGGCCGACCAATCTTCCAGCCAAACCTCGTAGGGCAATGCTTTAGCCCCAGCTAGCCCCAGCGTGCCTCGGCTAAACCGCTCTGTGGGATAAAACTGCTGCTCGGCAATATCGCTCATCGTAAAATGAGCTGAATAGATCTGATTGCTGCGCCAGTCTGACTGCTGCTCAGCGGAGGCATTAGTCATCTGCGTGGCCGGACTGAGCGCCTGCCGAAAAAACGTCAGCTGAAAGCCAAACTCGCGCCCTGCGTCCGTGGCCAAATTCCCCGTGTAATACCACCATTCAGTTTGATAAGCCTCATGCGCCCCAAAATCGCGCGGAAAATCCCAGTCTTTGACCGTGAGCGCCTGCTGAAAGCCATCGCGATTCGCAGGCTCAGCTTCTAGCCAGCTCAGCTCAGTTGCTGCCCAAACTGGCTGGAGCCACAGCAGCCCCGCCAGCCAAACTAGCAGCGTTGCCCGTAATAGCCGCCTCGCCCAGTCTATTCTGTCCATCGTCACCTCAACTCGCGCCAATTGCACTATAGACCTATTTAATATCTCTTTACGAGCAGCCCTGCCAGCCTTCAGCCTCAGCGTTTCTTGGCTCTCTCCGCTCTGACCCAAATAGCATTTGAGCCAGCCCCAAGAAATTTCTGCTCCCCGCTTGTGCAACTGATACTTTTGGTCTATGCTTTTCAAACTGGCATCTAAAAACCAGTAAACCTGGGCTTGAGGCGAGGTCGCTGACTAGAAGTGTTGACGCACAACTAGCCAGCTAACTTAACGAGTCGTCACAACGGCTCGCTAGGCTGTGCTGATTGTAAATGATCGGCATACCTTGTTCATGAAAGTGATTAGGCTATCACTGAGCTTCAAGCCCTTCAAACCACAAAATTGAGGCTAAAATTATGTCTTCAGAGTTCAACGAACTGCTGCAACGTCCGCATGGCGAGGGCTTGCAGATCTGGCTGGTTGGCACCAGAGAGCAAATTATCCATACGATGAATGAGTTTCAGGTAAAGCAGGTGGTGGTTGACCGCAGCCAGTTTAGCCCGCTGATTCCGGCTCCGCTGGCGGCAGGGCGGTATATGTCGCTGCTAATGCGATAGATCGAGATAGGTTGCCCCCGAACCCTTAATTCATAGCCTTCGCGGGCATCGCGGAAAGGGGGCTTCCGAGGCTATGTTGCTGTTGCAGGAAGCTGAGGAAATCCTCAATTGAGGTCTTCTTCAGGCCAAAAGTCAGCAGCCAGTTCTTACAGGTTTTGAACGGTTGTGGGGGCTTGAGCGGCGAGCATCTGCTGGAGCGAAGTACCTT
>CASBQH010000175.1 GCA_949127695.1 Synechococcales cyanobacterium PMM_0073 | reverse complement strand
GGGCATACAGCACAAACCCAGCTAGCGTCACCAGCGTCACTTGCAGGATCGACAACCCAGCCGGGGAGGGAAACAGCGCGTAAACCGGCAGCCAGAGCAGCAGCGCGGGCGTAAAATGCTGCCCCAAGCGGCGATAGGCCACGTCCGGCAGCTCGCCCTGCATCACCAGGCTAGATTCGGTGGAGGACAGCGAGCTTTCAAACCAGCGGCCATGCAGGTTGTTCCAAAACACCTGATTGAAAATGCCTTGATCAAACGAGACGTAGGTCGGATAGAAGCTGTAGTAGCGTTGTAGCACCAGCAAGCTACAGATCACCCAAAATAGGGCAGCAGCCAGCAGCACCGCAGGTGGGATTTTGGAGGTGATTTTGGGTGGGCGAAATTTTGGCATCCGGGCGCGCAGCATCCAACGCAAGTGGTATGGCTCAAACAAAACTCAAACAACAAAAGACGCGGTTTAGCGCGTCCTTTGTTGACTGGACTGAGTTTATCTGGCTGTAGCGACAATTGGCTAGAGACTCGCTTACTTCAAAATGCCAAAGTAAAAAGCAGCAACTAGCAGGTTGCCAGCCAGCAAGACTAGCGCCCAGAAAGTGCGGAAGGTATAGGGCGGCTTGGCGGTAGATGAAGCTTTAGAAGTCATGATTGGCTCTCCTTGGGTTAAGACATCGGCTGAGTTCAGAATCAAGTCAGGCAACCTGGCTTAATTATTTTTTAATTATCAACCAGAGCGGTCTCAATCTTTGCATTCAGCTCAAAAAAACTGCTCTGGCTCAAGGCAGATTTTGGGATTCTGCTAGGCTTCCTCACCCGCATGGTAAGAGCTGCGGACGAGCGGCCCAGAGCGCACTTGCGAAAAGCCCATTGCCCGCGCGGTTTGCCCCAGCTGCTCAAATTCAGCAGGCGTCCAGTATTTTTGCACCGGCAAATGCGCCAATGACGGACGCATATATTGCCCCAGCGTCAGCCGATCGCAGCCAGACTGCCTCAGATCTTGCAGGGTTTCTATCAGCTCAGCCTCAGTTTCGCCATGTCCCAGCATCAGTCCTGATTTGGTCGGAATTGCCGGATTGAGCTGCTTGACCAGTTCCAGCACCCGCAAGGATCGCTCGTATTTTGCGCCGCGTCGCACCACGCCTTGCAGCCGCCGCACGGTTTCGATGTTGTGGTTGTAGCAGGCAGGCTCTGCCGCCACCACGGTTGCCACCCGCTGCTGTTGGCTGTCGGCTGAAGGCTCGCCCGCTCCGCCCCAAAAGTCAGGCGTCAGCACCTCAATCTGCGTGGCGGGGTTTTGGTTACGAATCGCGGTCATGGTCTGGACGAACCAGCCTGCGCCCTGATCTGGCAGATCATCTCGCGCCACGGAAGTTAGCACCACATAGCTCAAGCCCAGCAGGCTCACTGCTTCAGCCACCTTTTGCGGCTCCTCTGGGTCAAGCGGCATTGGGGCATGGCCTTTATCCACCTGACAAAAAGCGCAGGCTCTGGTGCAGGTTGGCCCCATTAGCAAAAAGCTGGCTGTGCCCTGGGCGTAGCATTCACCGCGATTCGGGCAACGACCTTCTTCGCAGATCGTATGGATCTGGCGCTGCTTGATAATTTTCTGCACGGTCGAAATCTCGCTGGCTTTGCCAATCGGGCGACGCAGCCAGTCTGGTAGTTCAACCAGGGCTGAGCGGGGAGAGCTAGAGGTTGCCATCTGAGCCGTTGGAGAATGAATGGGAGTTTCTACTGGTTTGCTTTCCACTGGTTTGCTTTCCACTGGTTTAGAAGCTGCGGGTGCGAGCTGGGCGGCGCTGGTATTGGGAGCTGGTATTGGGAGCTGGTATTGGGAGCAAGTCAAACTAAACAAGCTCTGAACGAGTTGAAGGCGTTATCCTTGAAATTGGAGCGCTATTCGCTTACCAGCTTAGATTAATTCTTAGGCTGATCACCTTTGAGATCCTCAGCATGATTTTGTTCTGGCTGCTCTTACTCGGAATCTTCACCTACTTTATCGTGCGCCGCAGCGTGGCAAATGTGACCAAAACGCCCGTTTGGCTGCTCTGGCTGGTGATGATGATGCCTGCTTTTATCTGGACGGGTTGGGCAATTTTTAACCCAAACGATCAGCAGATTCCGCTGCTGCTGCTGCTGCTGCCCTTCGTCGTCAGCTCGTTTACCTATCTGCTGTTGGTGCAGCGCGGACGGATTGCCCAGCCCGCCGCCGCCGCTCAGCCCGAAACACAAGCCGCGACTCGACCGGTGCTTCAGGCCATTAGCCGCGAAGAAGAAACGCATCTGCAAAACTGCTTTCCCTGGTCGGTCTACTATCTGCAAAACATTGAGCATAAGCCACAGGCGTTAATCTGCAAAGGTCAACTCCGTGCCTCGCCCGATCTGGCCTACAAAACCATTGCCGAGAATGTCAAAGGCTATTTTGCCGATCGGTTTTTGGTGGTGTTTCAAGAAGGGCTGAGCGGCAAGCCGTTTTTCGCATTAGTACCCAATCCGCAGGCCAAAGCCGTGGATAATTCCGCCAAGCAAGCGCCGATTACACGCCCGCTCTTGGCGCTGGCGCTGCTGGGCGCGACGCTGCTGACCGCCAGTATGGCAGGTGCCTTGATGGCCAACCCCAGCCTAGATCGACCCAGCTTTTCAGCTCTGCAAACGGGTCTGCCCTATGCGCTAGCGCTGCTGGCAATTTTGGGAAGCCACGAGCTGGGGCATTATTTGGCCGCTCGCTATTATCGAATCAAGGCGACGCTGCCCTATTTCATTCCGGTGCCGCCGCTGCTGGCCTTTCCATTTGGCACATTTGGGGCATTTATTCAAATTCGCTCACATCTACCTAACCGCAAGGCGCTGTTTGATGTGGGCATTGCAGGGCCGCTGTCTGGCTTTATCGTGACGCTGCCGATTTTGCTCTGGGGGCTGGCGCATTCGACCCCCTTGCCGCTTAGCAAAGAGTCAGGTTTATTCAACTTTGAATCTTTTCAGCCCGCTGCCTCGCTGATGCTAGCGCTATTGAGCAAGCTGGCGCTGGGCAGCGCCCTGAGTCCTGAAACCGCTCTGAGGCTCCATCCGGTGGCGATCGCAGGCTGTTTGGGGCTGGTGATTACAGCCCTTAACCTGATGCCCGTGGGGCAGCTAGACGGCGGACATATTGTTCATGCCATGTTTGGGCAGCGGCGCGGCGCTACGATTGGTCAAATTGCCCGACTGCTACTATTGGGGCTGGTGTTTGTGCAGCAGGCCTATATGCTCTGGGCAATTCTGCTGTTTTTTATGCCCGTGGTGGATGAGCCTGCGCTCAACGATGTCAGCGAACTGGACAATCGCCGCGACTTTTTGGGACTGCTGGCGCTGGCGCTGCTGATTATGATTATTTTGCCTGCCCCCAATGCCGTGACGCAGTTTTTGTTTTAGACTGCTTGAACGGCTATAGCCTAGCTCTACAGCCGCTCAGAAAAGCAGCAGCCAGAGGAAAAACTGATGACCCAGGATATTCGGCAATGGCTCGCAGAAATTAAAGGGCTTCAGCAAAAGCTGGTTGAAGTGCAGCAAGAGCGCGATCAGGCTTACGGCAGTGCCGCCAACTGGCGCAGCCTTTATGAAACCGAGGCCAAACAGCGCCGCAGCGAGCTTCAGGCCGATCGTGAAACTATCGATGCGCTGAAGATTGAGCTAGAAGCCTTGCAGTCGCCTAGCCCAGATGCCGTGAGCTACGACGAGTTTCTCTATCAGCAGGTGGAGCAGTGGCAGCAGCCTGAACAGCTTAAAGCTCAGCTCTTGCAGGCGCTTTTGGAGCGTGATCGGCTGGCGCAGTCACTCGAAGAAGAGCAGCAGGCGCATCGGCAAACCCGCCAAGACCTGACGACCGCTTTGGGCGACACGGTGGATCTGCTCACCAAAACTAAGCAGGCGACTCAAGCCAATGCAGCCTTAGATCCAAATCAGCCCTTGCCTGATAATGTGGTGCTGCTGCGCCAGCCTGCGGCCAGTCCGCCCAGCACCAAACCAGACTCCAGCCCTAAAACCCCATCACCTGAGCGACCGCAGCCTGATCTGCCGCAATTCCAGTCTTAAACTGGTTTTGGCAATGCTTAATCGCAATATCCGGGTCTTTGAGGCCATTGCCCGTCAGCACGCAGACGACCTTGCTGCCAGCTGGCACCTGATCTTTTACCTTCAGCAGTCCGGCCACTGAGGCGGCGCTAGCAGGCTCACAGAAAATTCCTTCCTGTGCCGCCAGCATCCGGTAGGCATCCAGAATTTCTTCATCCGTGACGGCATTAAACTGGCCATTGCTGGCCTGCTGCACGGCAACGGCCTTATCCCAGCTCGCCGGGTTGCCAATCCGAATCGCGGTGGCTAGCGTCTCTGGCGTGGCAATTGGGTGTCCAGAAACCAATGGCGCTGCACCGGCGGCCTGGAAGCCCATCATCTGCGGCAAGCGGTCGCAATGTCCGGCCTGGTGATATTGGCAGAAACCCATCCAGTAGGCCGAAATGTTACCCGCATTGCCGACCGGAATGCAGAGCCAGTCAGGGGCGGTGCCCATCACATCCACAATTTCAAAGGCGGCGGTTTTCTGGCCTTCTAGGCGGTAAGGATTGACTGAATTAACCAGCGTTACCGGGTAATGCTCGGCCATCTGCCGCACAATTTCTAGCGCCTGATCAAAGTTGTCCTGCACTGCCAAGACTTCCGCACCATAGAGCAGCGCCTGCGCCAGCTTGCCCAGCGCCACATAGCCATCGGGAATCAGCACATAGGCGCGCATTCCGGCGCGACGAGCATAGGCAGCAGCAGCGGCGGAGGTGTTGCCCGTGCTGGCGCAGATCACCACTTCGGCTCCGGCTTCTTTGGCTTTGGAGACTGCCATCGTCATCCCCCGGTCTTTGAAGCTACCGGTGGGGTTGAGTCCGTCATATTTCACCCAGACCTGCACCTGTCGGCCAATCGCGGCAGCAATTGAGGGGACTGGAATCAGCGGCGTGTTGCCCTCATGCAGCGTCACGACAGGCGTTTGCTCTGTCACGGGCAAATAGCGCCGATAGGTTTCAATCAGCCCTGGCCACCCCCGGGCAGTGGATGGGCTGTTGGCAGCGGCGTGGGTGAAACTGGCAGAGTGAAGGGATGAACTGGCGGATGAAATTGCGGTCACAGCGTTTCCTAAGCCACTCGACTTGAATATAATGCCCAGGAACAGGCCGTTCGAGGGGGTCTTATCAGTGTATCGTGATTGGCCAGCCTAGCGTGATGGGATTGCTTAGCGCGGCGAGTCGGTGGGGATGGAGGGGATTTCTGGAGCTGAGTCTAGAGCTAAATCAGGAGCTAAATCTGGCTCAGGCGGCAGCAAATCCTGCACTAGGCGCGGATAGACGAGCAGGAAATAGTACATCCAGAGCAAGATGGGAACTGCGACGAGTCCGGTGATCCAGAACCGATGCAGCAATAGCCAGCTGCCGCTGATGATCACGCAGCCAGTCAGCAGAATGGACCAGGGCTGACACCACCAAGGCTTGTAGTCCCAGACGCTTTTTATCATCCGCGCGCTCCAGCCCAGGCCCGGTCGCCCAGCGTTTCGACGCGGCTAAACTCGACTTTGCGGTAAGGCATCGGCTTCACGCCTCGCGTCACCTGATTCACCCACCAGACTTCGTGGGTTGAAACCTCGCCAAAGCCTGCGGTACTCATCCACTGGTTCAAATCGCCTGCGGCGTAGTCTTGAATGTAAGGCTCCTCGAAGATCTGCGTCAGCCATTCGGTTTGGCGCAGGGTGGCCTGATTGCCGTCTAGGATTAGCACTTCGCCACCGGGCTTCAGCAGGCGGAAAGCTTCTTGCAAAATATTGCAGGCCACCAGCGGCGGCGTTTCGTGAAACAGCAGTGAAGCCGTCACCAAGTCAAAGCTGGCATCTGGGAAGCCGGTTTGTTCGGCGTTGCCATGCTTCACCTGAATCTCTAAATGCGCTTCAGCGGCTCTGTCGGCAGCCACCAGCAGCATATAGGGCGAGAGGTCAAGGCCAATCACCTCGGCCTGCGGGAAGGCTTTTTTCAGCAGCAGCGTTGTTGAACCTGTGCCACAGCCCAGATCCAAAATGCGGCGCGGCTGGCAGCGGATTCGCTCGATCAAGCCTCGGCGCACCCAGTCTTCCTGCGGCGGCAAGAGATACTGCGTCACCGGATCGTAGGTGATTGCCGCATCAATGCTGAGATAGCCGCCCTGGATGCCGTGAAAATTCTGCGCGTAGTAGGCTGGATAAACCAGACCGGGCTGACTGAGCCGTTCGCTATCGGCCTGCCAGTCTCGACTCTGGCGATAGCGCCGCAGCGCTTCACGGTCGATCAAAAAGCTGAACATGGGAGCCAGAAACCGTTCAAACAGCGTATCTTGCTGGGTGGTCATGGGCGGTGAAGTTAGGGCAAGCTGAATCGACTCATTCAAAAGTGTAGTGAATTTCGACAGAAAGCGCAGAACCGACCATTTCTGCCACGCTTGACGAATGAAATATAAAACACTACAAATGTAGTATCACAAACCAACTCAGGGGAATCCCCTGAGTGAAACCGTGAAATCTGGCGGCAAGGCTCGCTGTACCGCTAGATTGCGCCCAACTATAGGGCATTCGCTTCGGGGTAAAGCGGCTGGCTATTCTGGGTGCAGCAACCAAACAACAACGAGAACTTCAGAGCCATGACTTACGAACAGCTCAAACTTTCCGCTCCCGCGCCAGTGCTGTCTTGGGCGAATCACCCGCTGGGCGCTGATGAAACCAAAATGGCCAAAAACGTCGCCTCACTGCCCTTCGTGTTCAAGCATGTGGCGCTAATGCCCGACGTGCATTTGGGCAAAGGGGCGCTGGTTGGATCAGTGGTGGCGACTCAGGATGCGATTCTGCCTGCCGCAGTTGGGGTGGATATTGGCTGCGGTATGAGCGCGGTGAAGCTGCCATTTAAGGCATCGCAGCTCGACGGCAAGCTGAAGCAGATCCGGCGCGACATTGAAGCCGTAATTCCGGTCGGCTTCAACGATAACCGCGAGATTGAGAAGCCTGCGGCCAACTGGCAGGGCTGGCGCGACTTCAAAGATCTGCATCCCGGCGTGCAGGAGCTTGAGGCCAAAGCGCTGAAGCAGCTGGGGTCACTGGGTGGCGGCAACCACTTTTTGGAAGTTTGCCTGGATACGGAAGATCAGGTCTGGCTGATGCTGCATTCTGGGTCGCGCCATATCGGCAACATGCTGGCGCAGCGCCATATCCAGACGGCCAAAGATCTGATGCGGCTAAGCGAAACGAAGCTGCCTGACCCGGAGCTAGCTTACTTCGTGCAGGGTCAGCCCGAATTTGCCGCCTACTGGCATGATCTGCAATGGGCGCAAGACTACGCCAAGTTCAACCGCGACGTGATGATGGCGCGGTTTAAGGCAGTTGTGGAGCGGCATCTGGCAGGCGGGTATTCTACCAAGCCGCTGCTTCAGGTCAACTGCCACCACAACTACGCCGAAAAAGAGCTGCACTACGGCGAATCGGTCTATGTCACCCGCAAGGGAGCCGTGCGCGCCCGCGAAACTGACTACGGCATCATTCCGGGGTCAATGGGAGCCAAGTCTTTCATTGTCAAAGGCAAAGGCAGCGCCGTCAGCTACTGCTCCTGCTCGCATGGCGCAGGTCGGCTGATGTCGCGCAACAAAGCCAAAAAAACCTACAGCCTGGATGACTTGGTGCAGCAGACGGCTGGAGTGGAATGCCGCAAAGACGAGGGCGTCATCGACGAGATTCCGGCAGCCTACAAGCCAATCGAGCAGGTAATGGCCAATCAGGCCGATCTGGTCGAAGTAGTGGCGACGCTGAAGCAGCTGGTCTGCGTCAAGGGCTGAGCGCGTTCTAGACCCGAAAATATCCCGGCTCGGAGGCGCTGCTTCTGGGCTGGGATATTTTTAGTTTCAGCCTAGTCGGGATACCAGAACATGCCTTTGATCCCTTCTGGATCAGACATGAAGCCGAGGTGACGGTAAAAATCAACCACCTGCGGATCGGCAAATAGGGTGATGTTGCTGATATCTTCGCTGCGGAGCCGCTTGATCATCTGTCGCATCAGCGCCTTGCCCAAGCCGTTGCCCTGAAAGTCTGGATGCACCACGACATCCCAGATTGTGGCGTTGAAGGCATGGTCAGAGGTGGCGCGTGAGAAGCCGACCAAGCGCCGCTGCGTGCCTCGCTGCTCCCACATCGACACCACTAAAAAGCTGTGCTGGATCGCTTTTTTCACCTTTCGCAGAGGCCGCCGCGACCATCCCACCGCGTCGCAGAGTTCCTCTAGCTCGTAGAGGTCAATCTCTCGATCGGTGCTAAAGAAAACTCGCGAGTTGCCCACCGTCACCATCGGTGTGCTGTAGCGTTCAGATTCTGCGGGCTTTGCACCGGCAGCTGCGTCAGAGGCGTTAAATAAGCTCTTCCAAAAGCCCATGCTGGTCGCTCAGGTATACGGAGTTAAATGACAGTAATAGTAAGTATAGAGCGGATCTCTCGTATGATTCTGACATTGCTAGCTCCCGCAACTGAAAGCCGCAAAGTAGCGTAGCGTCAAATGAAAGATTCATGCCTGGAGCGGGCTTTATAGGTCTAAGTCTTTGTAGATTAGATATCTACGCTGCCTAATCTTTATAAATTGCTCTAGTGCCACCGCGTTCCTCAACCCAGGTTAAACCTCTCTCCAGCTTATGGCTTCAGGGCTGAAATCGTCTACGCTAGGATTGCTCAAACGCTTTAACCGAGCGTTCCCGCAGTTTTATGAGCAATTTGTGGTCAGCGAGATCCAGTTGCAAAACTTAAAGCTGGCCTATCAGCTCTACAAAACTCGGCAGGCCGTAATTGAGCTAACGCCTGAAGGTAACAAGAGTGCGCTGCATTTTGCCTATCGCAATCAGTCATTTTTGCTCAGCGACATTTTTGGCGTCTTGGCCGCCTATGGCTTGACCATTCACGCCCTCAGCCTCTACGGTCAGATCGAATCGCCGATGCTGGTGTTTGTGAAGCTGGTGGTCTCGCGCAGCGGCAAAGCGCTCAGCCCCAAAACCTCTGAGAACGTCTGTCGGGCGATTCGCGAGGCGCTGGCCGGTCGGTTTGAGGTCGAAGAAATGCTGGCGGTGGAGTTTAACCTAGATGCAGGCTTAGACCAAGTAGAAACCGAGTTCTATGTCGATCCAGTCTTTCATCTGCCCGCTTTGCTAATTGAAGCAGATAATCAGCCCGGTTTGTTTTATAAAGTGATGTACGCGATTTGGCGGGAAGATCTGCTGATTGTGAATGCAAACCTGCTGGTCTGGCGAGGCCGCACGCGGCTGATTCTGTATCTGCTAGGCCCGAATGAAAACCTGATTCCAGAATATCTGGGGCAGAAAATTGCCGAAGGCGTGCGGCAGCGCCTGCTGGGGCGAGCGATAGTTTAGGGCGGCGAGAATTGGGCTAGCGGCCAGTCACAGCGCCTCTAGCTCGGTGGGAATGCCCAAGATCGGGCAGGTGAGCTCCGAACGCAGCTGCTGCACCAGCGCATGGTTTACGTCACTACAGCCGACAAACAGCAGGTCGGCAGACTGCGCCTCAGCCACCTGGAGTAGTTCGGTGGCCACTGCCCCAAACCGGAGATGCGCTTCAACTGAGCCGCGCCATTCGGCTGAGAGGCAGCGAGCTTGCCACAGAATCCGGTCAACTTGTTCGAGCAGATTGGGCTGAAGGCTGGGTGGCAAATTGGGCAGCAAACAGCCTGAAGGCTGGCGTTCGGCAAGCTGGGTGCCACCCCGACTCGACTGAGGCTGCGCCAGGGTGGCCATGTTGCCTTGCAGGCCAAACTGCCCAAATGAAGCTAGCTGAGTGCCCGCAGCCCGGTTGGTCTGAACCGACAGATCTAGCGAGCTGTAGCAGTCAATCACATAGACCACATGCACAATCACCTGCTTGCCGGTCGCCTGCCGGGTTTGATGCGCCATCCAGAGGATAAAATCAAGCGCGGTCTGGCTGTTGGGTGAGCCGCTGTAGCCAATCACAAAATTGCCCGTCGCCTCAGGTGATCTTTGGGCTTCGACGCCCGGATAGAGCAGCATTTGCTCGCCCAAATTATCCTGTCCGAGTGCCCCTTGAAGGCGCAGCAGCATGGGTTTAATGTTCATATCGTAGATGTGAGGGAGTACTTAAAAAATGGCTTGGAGGGGAGTCAGTACAAACTGTGATCAGCGCTACAGCGGAAGCTAAATTAAAGCTCCCACTCCAGAATTTTACTCAGTCCAGCAGTTGCCATCAGCAGTTGCTAGCTGACGATAATTTGAACCTCTGGCTAGGGCAGATGCTCTAAACCCTGTCTAAAAGGCTCTATTCAACGGCAGCTCATTCAGGCAGAGCGCTCGACAAACCTAATATCTATTGCCTCAGTCATGCAAGGCACAGTCATGCAAGCCATAGTCATGCATATGATCAGATTTCTCCATCAGTCTCCTCAAAGTTAACAACTCGTAGGTTAACAGCCGGTCAATCAACCCTCTGCTGCTGATTGGCCTGTTGGTTGGAGATTCTGACGAGAACAGCTTTAGAATTCTGTCTCCTCAATCTCCTCTCACCGCCGACGGAGTTAGCTGACGGGCTAGGGCTGAGAGGTGCCCCTTCTGGCGGACTAGAAGCCGCTCTAGAATAAGCCCCAAATGTGGTTCCTCCGCTTCAGCTCGGCTCTGCATTTAGCTCAGAGCCAGCTGGATTAGGCTGGGTTATTTGAAACTCGATCACGCTCCATCTCTGACAATGTAACACCGCCCTAGTGAGGCGTCAATCTACAGTCGGTTGAATTAACTTAATCGGCTGCAACCCTTGCCCTATGTTGATCCCAGACTCTATTGCATACAGTATTTCGTCGGCATGGTGAGTCTGATTGGAGCCTGCCAAGGGCTGGCTACCGAGCCGGGATGGCGCTATCCATAGCGGTACTGGCGCGCAGATTTTGGCAGCGCAGCAGTTCGGTGACGCTGAGGTTGCGCTGCTCAATTTGAGCGACCGCCTCAATCGCTTCAATCAAGGCTCTGGTGGCCTCAGACTGGCTATAGCCACGACGCTGAGCCACTTTGACGGCTTTTTCATCGCTGATCATTTCGGCTTCGCTGCTGCGATTTTTGCGCCAGATTTGAGCAACCGCTAGCCCGGTTAAGCCGCCGAAGGTAATTATCCCTGCTGCGTTGGCTTGGAATAGCTCCAGCAGAGTAATTGTGGCTCCGGCGGCGGCTAGCCCTTGGTAGAGTTCGGGTTTGAGCCATTGAATTGAGGTGAGACGGCTGACGGCGCGCAGCAGCAGCAAATCGCGCTGAGACTGGCTGAACTGCTGCCAGAGGTCAAAGTTGATCCGAATCCGGCGAATTTCTTGGTTGGGGCGCGGCAGGCGAGCCAGAATTACCGTCGGCTGGTTTGGATCGCTGATGATTTTGCAATACATTCGCCCTGAGGCTGGCATCAGCTCCACCAGGCGATTAATTTCGCTGCCAAACTCTGTGGTCATTTGCTTCGCCTCACTGTACTTGAGCAGAGTCGTTACTTGAGCAGAGTAGTTACTTGAGCAGAGTAATTTAGCGCGGTCGTTCAGCACAGAACTGTTCAACGCAGCGCAGAAACAGCTCAACGCCAATCCCTAGAGCGGTCTCATCAAAGTCAAACCGGGGATGGTGATGCGGGTAGGTCAATCCCTTATTTAAGTTGGCTGAGCCGAGGAAGAAATAGCAGCCCGGTACAGCCTGCAAAAAGAAAGACATATCTTCACCGCCCATTGTCTGACAGTTGGGGACAATTCCGGCGGCTGTCTCAATCACGGTTTCAGCCACCGAACGCACTAAGCCAACCATTTCGCGATCGTTGATCACAGGCGGATAAAGCGCTTGATAGTTAAGGCTGTAGGTTGCACCATGACTTTGGCAAATGCCGCTAACCATCTGCTCAATCTGGCGCTGGAAAAAGCCTGCTAGCGCCGGGTCAAAGTAGCGCACCGTACCGCTAAGGCTGGCGCTATCTGCAATCACGTTATGGGTATGACCCGCCTGAAACTTGCCAACCGTCACCACGCCAGCCTGCAATGGGTCAAGCTGACGCGCCACAATTGCCTGCAAAGCCGTGACAATTTGGGAGCCGACCAAAATGGAGTCAACGGTCTGGTGCGGCATTGCGCCATGACCCCCTTTGCCCTGCACCGTCAGCTCAAATACCTCGACTGCCGCCATCAAGGCTCCTTCGCGCAGGCCAACGGTGCCCAGCGGCAGGTTATTCCAGAGGTGCAGGCCAATAATCGCCTCAACGTCTGGCTGATGCAGAACGCCAGCTGCAATCATTGGCTCTGCGCCACCCGGCCCTTCTTCAGCGGGCTGAAAGATAATTTTGACTTGACCTGTAAACTGTTCGGGGTGACGGGAGAGGTAGTAGGCGGTTCCTAGCGCAATTGCCGTATGGCCGTCATGGCCGCAGGCATGCATTCGCCCCGGATGCTGCGAGCGATAGGGCACTGAGTTCTGTTCTTGAATCGGCAGAGCGTCTATGTCAGCCCGGATCGCCAAGACTCGTCCGGGGGCATGGCCGGATAGGATGGCCACAATCCCAGTCTTGGCAATCCCAGTCTGGTGCTCAATTCCCCAGTTTTGCAGCTGCTGCTGGATAAACTCTGCGGTCAAATGCTCTTGAAAGCCTAGCTCAGGGCGTTGATGCAGCTGCCGTCGCCAGTCACTGAGCTGGGCTTGCAGCGCCTGAATTTCTGTGCGAATCCGGGAGGAATCTATTGGAATAGGAGCGACTGAAATTACCATGCCGTTAGCTTATCTTAAGCAGGTGCTGCTCCGCAGTCTCTGACTGCTCACCTAGCCTGTCTATTTAAAACAAGAAAAACATCTAAAGCAAGAAAATTTTAAAATAAAAAAGCTCCTGGGCGTCTTTCCGTGTTTCGACTCCAAGAGCTTTTTCTACTTTACTCCTCACACTTTTCACACTATACCACAGCTCTTCGGGAGTAGCCTAGATTTTTTGAAATTTTCTAGACCAACGTCATTAGATTGTCATCTGCCCGTCATAGCACCCCCCAAAATCGCGTCGCGTTAGCCCACGCGCTCTAGGCTGGGCAACAGATATTCCAGCGCTAGCCCTGCCGCCGCCTGAGCCAGCTGGGAGTGATTGTTTGGATCGAGGTGGGGAATGTAGCCCAGCACGGGCTTTCGGGTCAATGACTGGATCAGCTCAGCTAAAGCGACATGATCCGCTGGGTAGTTAGGCCAGCTGTCGGGGTGCAGTTGATTCAGGATGATGCCCTTGAGATGCAGACGGGATTGATTGGCAAGCGCCACGTTGGCCACAATATCAGCCACCATATTCGGCTGGACTGGCACCACCAGAACAGTCGGTAGCCGCCAGTCCCAGGCCAAATCTGCTGCTGTAGTTTCAGCCGTCAGCGGCGTTCCCAATCCCCCTAGAGCTTCTAGTAAAACCAGGTCATACCGCTGCTGAAGCTGTTGCAGGGCTTGCCAGATCTGCTCAAAGTCAATTTGATCAAATTCAGGCAGCAGAGATGAAACAGCCAGCCTGACTGGCGTAATTTCACGGCTAGTCTGAGGCAGGCTCAGCAAGCGCTGGAGCCGCTCACAGTCTGCTTCAGGCGGGCGATCTGACGGGTCGCGTGACGGGCGGGCGCAATCAATCGGCTTCATGACGCCAACCTGTGAGGTTCTGTAGCGCTGCCAGTAGGCCGCCAAAGCAGCCAGAACCACGGTTTTCCCAACCTGAGCGTTGGTGCCAGCAATCAGTAACGTTTGCAAAAATTGCTCCTAGTGATTCAGAGTTCAGAGACTTTAATTCAGAGATTTTAATTCAGAGATTTTAATCAGTGACCTTCATCTATAGATAGCTTAGAGCCGTTCCAAGCTGCTCGATTAAAAACCAGAAGTGACGAATTAGCCACTTGCAGTTAGTATGAATGAGAACGGCTATTGTTTAGCCTATCGGGATGTAGCGCAGCTTGGTAGCGCGCCTGCTTTGGGAGCAGGATGCCGCAGGTTCGAATCCTGTCATCCCGACTTGATCAAAGGTATTAAAACCAAAGGCTGACAGCCTGTAGCTGAAGCCCAACTCAGGGCGAGCTTTTAGGGCTAGCTGGCGCTATGGGGCGGAGAGGCGAGTTGCCGACCTGAATGGTAGAATCAACTTCGATTATGCCAGTGTAGTCAACCGTCCAGATGTCATAGCTGCCAACAGCATCTCCAGCCTGATTGAAATCTAGCGTGCCGCTGACGCCCTGATAGTTAATATCTTTGCCTTCCCGCACCAGCACTAGCGCCTGACAGAGATCGCTGACTTCAATGCCTGGGTTGCTGGCGACTTCATCGACTTTACGGCGAATGGCGCTGCCGCTGGTACTCTGCGCCGCCTCTGCTGCCAAAACTGCCACCGCTGCCGCATCCCAACTGTGAGCGTCATAAGCCCCCGGCTCACGATCAAACCGCTGGCGATAGATCTCTCGAAACTGCGGCAGATTTTGGCTACTGCTGAGCGCCACACCCCAGACATTTGAGGCGCTATAGCGACCGTCCGTAGAGCGTCCGGCGCGTTCGGCCAGACTGTTGGTTTTCATGCTCGCGGGCAGAAGAATTTTGGTAGTGCCGCTCCAGATCCCAGACTCAAACGCCGCCCTGAGAATATCGCCGCCCAGAGCAGGCTGAGCCACCACCAGTACGGCATCCGGCTGTGCAGAAAAAGGCGTCTGGAAATCAATGCTGTAGATGCTGGCATCTGGACTGTAGCGAACCGTCTGCCCCACCACAGAACTGCCCAGCTGTTTGGCCGTCGTCTTAAACGCCTCGACAATGCTGTTGCCGTAGTCATTGTCACTATAGAGAATGGCTACGGTCTTCAAGTTGTTTTTCTGAGCCACCCGCGCTAGCGCCTCGCCTTGCAGCATGTCAGGGGGCATTGTCCGAAACCAAAAGCCTTGAAATTCGCCCTTCAGCGCCCGCTGGGTGAGGATAGCATTGGCGCTGGCTGGAGAAATCTGCACCATTTGATTTTTGACAGCCAGATCCACCGTGGCATTCGAGACTTCGCTGCCAATTGCGCCAATCACCACCCCTACCTGATTTGCCGCCAGCTTGGCAATCGCGGCTTTACCAGCCGCCGCATTGCTCTGATCGTCTTCTGAAAATAGCTGTACGGCTTGTCCGCTGACGCCGCCGCAGCTGTTGGCAGTTTCGGCCAGCAGGCTAATGCTATCCTGCATGGTGCGGCCATACTTCGCCAGGTTACCAGATTGCGAAAGCAGCATTCCGAGTTTTAAGGGCGGCGCTGGTGCTGAAGGGCTGGCTCCAGGATTGGGCTGCTGAAATGGATTCTGCCAGGGGTTATTCAAAAAGCGCTCCACCGAACCGCTCATCTGACTTGAGGAGATGGGCATCGCGCTACAGCCTGCTGCGCTCAAAAGCAATAAACAGCCCAGAGTTACGACGCGCCTCATCGTCCGCCCCACCGCTCGACGCGAACTCAGCAGCCAGCGGAACCTGCCAGAATCAGATCGAGTCGGTTGGGTCATGAATGATTACCTGCAATTAGCTGTAAAATGCCGTCTTAGTCTCTAGCGTAGCGACTGAGCTGTGAATCATCCAGCCCGGTTCACGATAGCAATCTCCATCGCCATGTCTCAAAAAACTCTCAATCCACCGTTGCTTGCCGGATTAAATTGTGCAAACCTACTCAGCTAGACCGGTGGGGCAGTACTTAGGGCAGCACTGTAGCTCTCGACCGGATTGAGCTTAAGTCTTTAATAAAAAGCACGGTTGTTACGATCAACTTGATTCTTGAAATTTGGAGCCATGATGAAATCATTTCTAAGCTGGGGACGAAAGCTGGGTTTAGTCGGAGGCATTGTTTTAGGAACTCTGCTAGCGGGAAGCCTGCAAGTTTGGGCTTTGACCAACGAACAGGTGATGCAGCGCCTGCGAGCCGTACCGGTTTTCACCCTGGCCAACGGTGAGGGAGCGCCGCTGCTGGCGATTCCAACCGAGGGCGAATCACGAATGCCGATTGCCAGCGTCTTTATTAACCGCGACGATGCCCAGAAATTTTTAGATGAGCTGAAGGTGAGCCAACCGCAGGCGGTTGAAGGGATTACAGTTGTGCCAGTCCCGCTGGCCAAGATCTACGAATACGAAGTTGCCCAAAAAGACAAGGCTGAGGCTGAGCAGGTGCGGTTTGCCTTTTTGCCCGATATCCAGCAGGTGCAGGCGGCTCAAGCCTTGATTCAGCAGCAGGGCGGCAATCAGCAGTTTCAGGGTGTGCCGCTATTTGTGGCCAAAGAGAGCGGTGCCGACGGCGGCTACCTGGTGATTCAGCAAGGCGAGAATCAGGTGATTCCGATGTTTTTTGAGCAGGCTGAGCTAGAAAAACTGCTGGCTCAGCTGCGCGAGGTGCGGCCTGAGATGGCCACAGGCATTGAGATGCAGGTGGTGAACTTGGAAGGGGTGATTCAAACCTTGCAGGATAGCGATAACGAGGAGCTGAACCGAATTCTGTTGGTGCCCTCCCAGGAGAGCATCGACTTTATTCGGACGCTGCAAGGACAGCAGGGCGCAGGACAGGGTGCAGCGCCAGCCGGGGCAGCAGAGCCTCAGCCTGCTAACCGTTAGCTAGGCGCTAGGGCTGAAACTGCTGGGCATAAAATCGGGCATATCGATTCGCCTGCTTCAGCAGGTCATCATGGTTGCCCGACTCCACAATTTGCCCTTGCTCCATCACCAGAATCCGATCAGCGCGACGCACGGTGCCCAGTCGATGGGCAATGATTAGCACCGTGCGGTTTTGCATCAGACGCTCTAGGGCTTCTTGCACTAGGGCTTCCGATTCAGAGTCCAGCGCCGAGGTGGCCTCATCCAGAATCAAAATGCGCGGGTCGAGCAGCACCGCTCTGGCAATTGCAATCCGCTGCCGCTGCCCGCCCGACAGATTGACGCCGCGCTCGCCCACCCAGGTATGGTAGCCCTGCGAAAACTGGCGAATAAACTGGTCGGCGTTGGCCACTTTGGCAGCCGCCTGCACGGCAGCTAGGTCAAACTCT
>CASBQH010000174.1 GCA_949127695.1 Synechococcales cyanobacterium PMM_0073 | reverse complement strand
TAGCGGCAGCAGTTCAGCATCCAGTAAACCCAGGTAGGTTGCCGCTGCCGTCCCGGCTCTATGTCCATCCGCCTGCTTGTCGCCATAAACTCCGTTGACTCGCCCACAGGCAAAAATTCCATTCGGCAGATGCTGCGGCACAAACTGCTGAAGCGCCGGATCAAACCGTAGGGTTGCCCCTGCCTGATACAGCAGATTTGCAGCCGGGGCCCAGCCAACGCTCATAATAATTCCGTCGCAGGCAATGCTGCGCTGACCTGAGCCGTCAAGGGCGCGAACTATGGCAGCGCAGATTCCGTCACCCTGCGGGTTGGTCTGGGCTGAATAGATGCAGTGATTTGAGTAGATCGGAATTCCCAAATCGCGGACTGCCTGCGTGAGCTGATCATCTGGCGCGGTTCGCAAATCAACCACCGCCGCCAACTCGACCCCATGCGCCGCCAAATCTAGTGCCGCCCGGTAGCCATCCCGATTTGCTGTCAGCAGGACTGCTCGCCGCATTGGCCGCACCGCATAGCGATAGATCAACCGCTGCGCTGCCGAGGCCAGCATCACGCCCGGTCGGTCATTATTGCGAAATACCGCCGGCTGCTCGTAGGCTCCACTGGCCATAATCACCGCTTTAGCGCGCAGCTTGGTCAGGCGATTTGGCTCCACCAGCGCCACCCAATGATCGGCATAGTAGCCTGCGGCCTGCGTGCTGCAATAGGTGCGAATACGGGGATGCTGGATCACGGCTTCCACCAGATGATAGACAGTCGCCGCCTCACCGCCCAGCTGATAGCCACCTGCTCCCCCCAGCTTGGCATTCTCATCTACCAGCAGCACATCTGCACCAGCCTCTGCCGCAGTAAAAGCAGCTGAGAGTCCGGATATACCGCCGCCAATCACCAGCAGATCGCAAAAATCGTAGCGCTTGGCCGTGCGAATATGGGGTGTATCAAAATCCAGCTCGCCAAGTCCGGTCATGTAGCGAATCAGCCGCTCCCAGATTGGAAAAAGCTGCTTGTTTAGAAAAGCTTTGTAGTAAAAGCCAACCGGCATAAACGCAGAGAAAGCATCCAGCAGACTGGCGCGATCTGTGGCCGATCCGCCAAACGTATTCACGGCTTTCAGCGAGATTCCCGGCTCCAGCGGCGTCACGTCAGCCCGCAGGTTCAGCCGCTGCCCCGCCTGCATCAGCGTATTCACATCATGGTTCGCCAGACTCAACAGGCCGCGCGGACGGTGATACTTAAAGCTGCGCCCCAGCAGCCGCTGCCCGTTCGCCCAAAGCGCTGAAGAAACCGTATCTCCAGCGTAGCCAGTATATTGGCTACCCTCGTAGCTGAACGAAACTAGCTGCGTTCGCTCAATCCACTCATGCGATATCGGCGGCAATCGATCACTGTTCATTCCTGCACCTCAGATTCAAACAAAAAAGTTCGCAAAACCGCGTCTCTAGCCGTATCTCGTTCGGCAATAAACCAGGTATTGCTCGGCGTATGACACCACCATTCCTGCTTGATTCCCGGCGCGCCGTTTCGATAAAATAAATATTCTGCCCAGCTCTGATCGCTCACGGTGACAGCAGGCTCCTGCCGCAGCTCCCCGCCATAGGCAAACTCAGAGATCGGTCGGGTTCCGTTCAGCGGACAAGTCATTAGCTTCATAGTTCACTTTTAAATATCCACCTCAATGTCCAACCGAAGCTGCGCCCTTTTCACCCAGCAGCGCATAGTTAGTAAACCGCTCTAGTGAAAACTCGGTAATCAGCTTATGATTTTGATCGTTCGCCACTGTGTAAGCCATTGTCTTTCCACAGACGGGAGTGGCCTTGAAACCCCAAGTTCCCCAGCCCGCATCCAGATAAAAGCCTTGAATCGGCGTTTTGCCCATAATCGGCGCAAAATCTGGCGTCATATCGGCCATGCCTCCCCATTGCCGCACCACTTTAGCCTGTGACAAAAACGGGAACAGCTCTAGCATCCGCGCCGCCAAACCTTCGACAAATTCTAGCGTGGAGCGGGTCGAATGCAGCTCGTAGGGATCGAGCGATGCCCCCATTACCAGTTCGCCTCTGGCCGTCTGGCTGACATAGACATGCAGACTGCCGGAGACAACAATCGGGTTAAGCCAGGGCTTCATCGGCTCGCTCACCATTGCCTGCAACGGATGAATCACCAGCGGTGAACGCAGCCCTACCATTGCGAGAAGCCTCGGTGTAAATCCAGCCACCGCACAGAGGACACGCGGCGTTTCAATTTGCCCCTTGGTAGTCTGCACCGCCGTCACCCGCCCCGACTTCACCGTAATCCCTGTCACTTCAGTCTGCTGATGGATTTCTACCCCGCGCTGATCGGCTCCGCGCCCGTAACCCCAAGCCACCGCATCATGCCGCGCAATGCTGCCGGGAGCGTGATAGAGAGCGGCTTGAATGGGAGCCTTGCCACCACAGCTCAGATCAAGTTGCGGGCAGGCTTGCTGCACTTGATCAGGGCTAACCAGCTCGCTGTCGATGCCATAGTGCTTGTTCACTTCCGCTCGCCAGCGCATGGTTCGCACTGAGGCATCGGTATGCGCCAGCGTGAAGTGACCACGATTGGCGTAAAACAGATTTAAATCAAAATCTTGCGACAAATCCTGCCAGGTTCGCACTGACTCATCGTAAAACTTGACGCCCTCCGGAGTCAGGTAATTAGAGCGAATGATCGTCGTGTTGCGTCCGGTGTTGCCGCCGCCCAAATAGCTACGCTCCAGCACCGCCACATCTCGTATCCCGTGGTCTCGCGCCAAATAGTAGGCGGCTGCTAGCCCATGTCCACCCGCGCCAATAATTACCGCATCGTAGCTAGACTTCAGCCGATCTGGCGGGCGAAACATCGGCGGTTCTGAATGCTCTGGGGAGAGCGCAAACTTGACTAGACGCAGCGGCATGGTCGTTCAACAGCTCCAGGGCTGAGCAAGATGCCTCATCATAGTGCCGGATTTGATTCATATATGTCAACAAAGTTTCCTGCTACAATCCGATTAGTTCTCTATGAACCAAATCTCAAAACCTCAGCGAGAGGACGCGCATGGCAGAAGTCACCGCAGCCAACGCCCTTGAACGCTACTTGGGCAACACAATCCGCGACCTGCGTCAGCACCACGGTCTGACCATTGCCGAAGTCTCAGAGCAGGTGGGGATTTCGCGCGGCATGTTTTCCAAAATCGAAAATGCTCAAACGGCCACCAGCCTGGATACGCTGTCCCGAATCGCGGCAGTGCTGGGCGTATCGCTGGCAACGCTGTTTCGGAACTATAACGTACCTGCGGGTAGCGCTCAGCTTGTAAAACAGGGTGAGGGCATGGAAGTCGTGCGGCGCGGTACCAAGCGCGGCCATACCTATCACCTGCTGGCCTATGATCAAGGGCCGACTAAGCTATTTGAGCCGTTTTTGATTACGATGGACGATGCCTCTGAGGTCTTCCCCACATTTGAGCATCCCGGCGTTGAGTTCATTCACATGCTCAAGGGTAAGTTGGAATATCGGCACGGACAGCAGACCTATTTACTCGAACCGGGCGATTCGCTCACGTTTCGTGGCGATATTTCTCACGGCCCTGAAAGGCTGCTGGAACTGCCGATTCGGTTTTTGACCATCATTCACTATCCTCACCAAAGCTAATCGCTGAGTGTTTTTCTAGATGATCAACTCTTCGGAAACGTCTATTTTTTTAGGACAAGGTCAGTTCTTGTGAGGTTCTGACACTTCTGATATCGACTAGACCAGTCCTTCAACAAGACCTACTCATAATTTCTAAAAGAACTTGTCTAAAGAGGCAATCCGATTCACCTCGTAGCAAATTGCATGGTGAGACATCCGCACTTCCTGCCCCGCAACTATAACGCTGCACAGCAGCAACCAAGTGCCAACCAGAAAACAGAACAGCGCTAGCATGGCGACGAGATGCAGTTTTGAAGCTACCGAGATGGCAATCACGAACATGCTGAGCAAAAAGACTGAAATGGCGCTATAAATGATTAAGACCGCTTTTTGCAGCAGGCGATGTCGCTGCTTGAGTAGGGGGATCTGACGATCGATTTCTTGCATTCTCTCGATCGTAAAGCCATCATTCATGTTACCTCTATGCAGAAGTTCTAACCGTTCGCTGGCCAACGAGCGAATCCGCTGTCCTACATACATAAACCGTCCCAAAATGCCGCCTTGAATAATCGCACAAGCCGTAACTAGAACGACTGGTGCAATAATAAACTGAATCGTCTGAATCACATCTGCAATATTCATATTCACTTTTCGCCTAGAGATCGAGTACAACTCTAGAAGACTTAGGTTTAGAGATACAGATCAACACAGCGCCTTCATTTGGTTCGCCAACGGGCGGCGTTTGATATTCGACTTCGCCAGCTTCTAGATTGCACATGCAGGTGAGGCAGATTCCTTGACGGCAGCTGTAGTCGGGATTGAGATCATTAGCTTCGGCAAATTCGAGAATTGTGCCGTCACCGGGCTGCCAATTCAGCGTTTGGCCTGATTTTGCGAAGACGATTTCTGCGCCCGTGCCGTTCTGGGGAGCAGCCTGAGGTTCAGCGATTGAGCTGGCCACCTTTGCACCACCAAATGACTCAAAAAATACCTGCTCGTCGGGAATGCCTGCGGCTTTTAAACCATCCCGCATCGCCTGCAAAAAAGCGGGCGAGCCGCAGAGAAAATACTCGGCTTCGGCGGAACCAGACTGCGCGACTTCTGGCCGAATCTGCCGCTCGATTAGCTCAGCATCCACATAGCCAGTGCTGTGATAGTGGCTTGCATCTTCAGGCTTGGGGCGGCTATAGCGAAAATGCACCCGTAGACTTGAGTTTTGCTGAGCAATAGCTGAGACTTCATCTCGAAAGGCGTGAAATCTCCCATCTCTTGCACCATGCACAAACCAGATCAGGCGATTCGGATTGAGCCGACTGCAAGCTTTGGCCATGCTGATCATCGGCGTGATTCCAACGCCATTGCTGATTAGTACAGCAGGTAGCGTTTTCTGCGGATCGATGAAGAATTTGCCGCTGGGTGGTTTAGCTGGAATGATCGTGCCGACCTGCACGGTATCATGCATAAAATTGGAGGCAACACCGGGTGGCAGATCTGATCCAGCAGGCATTGGCTCTCGCTTGATTGAGAGACGATACTGCTGATTTGTAGAATCAGACAGATCATCTGAAAGCGAATAGGTGCGAATAATTGGCCTGGCCTGTCCAGGAATTTCTAGCTTGATGGTGAGAAACTGTCCGGGTAAAAAGCTGGGGATCGCTTGGCCATCTTCGGGCGCAAGGTAAAAAGACGTAATCTCCTCGCTCTCTTTGACTTTTCGCAATACGACAAAGTTGCGCCAATCGCTCCAGATGCTTGATTCAGCCGCAGCCTGCGGTGCAGGTCGCTCGTCTTTACTGCCACTTGCGGCCAGCCCAGCCAGCGCACCGCCGCCTGTGGCTACCAAAGCTGCATAGACCGCCGTTTTGTAAGCTGCCGATTCAGGCTTAGCATTCGTGATCCCCAGCGCGACTGCTGCACCGCAGGTGACAATTGAGCCTGCGGCTGCACCTGCCATAATCATCCGGGTAATAGGAGATTTGATTTGATTCAGTTCTTCAAACATAGTTGCGTTTTCTCACGATGCTGATGTTGACGCTTAGATCTAAATCCACTCAGCTCTAATCTATAATAAATCAAACTTAATCTGACAGATGAGAGTTATCGGATACTGAGAAACACTGTCGGACTTGTCTAATTTGGTTTTTTCTCTCCATGTTTCTCTTCGTCCTCTCCAGCTTCTGTTACCCTATATGGTAGGCTGCGAGGGGCAGGAAAGAGAAAGTGCCTGGAGGAGACGGGACTCATTTCTGGTCGCTAGCTCAATTGCAAATAGTGCAGGCTAAACAGATTCTCTGGATCAGTCCAAACCTGCTGAGCCCGAAATCCGGCCAAGGCCGCAAGCGCTTGAAACTGCGGAATGCTGTACTTGTAGGAATATTCGGTTCGTAGCCGTTCGCCTGATTGAAACTGAATCTCAATGCCATCCAAACTTAAGGTCTGAGCTATCAGACTGACAATATACATTTCAATCCGCCCAGCGCTCTGGTTATAGGTTGCAGAATATTTAAACTGATTTAGATCAAAATCAGCGTCTAGTTCTCGATTGATTCGCGTCAATAGGTTCAGCGCAAATGCAGCAGAGATACCTTGAGCATCATCATAGGCTGGTTCTAAAATTGCTGCACTTTTCTGCAAATCGACCCCAATTAGCAAGCCCCCGCCGCTTCCCAGCAGATCTGCTGCTGAGTTGAGAAACTGCACGGCCTCTTCTGGCTCTAGGTTGCCAATGGTTGAACCGGGGAAAAAACCGACGCGATTTTTTTGCTGAATGGCCGGAATGTTGGGGAGTTCTAGCGGCTGCGTATAGTCAGCGCAGACTGCGATTGCGTTAAGCTTTGGATAGGCTGCAACCAGATTCTCGCAGGATTCTTGCAGATGCTGCTTGGAAATATCGAGCGCGACGTAGGTGGATAAATCGGGCGTAGCATCGAGCAGTATCCGCACCTTTTGACTGCTGCCGCTGCCAAACTCAAGCAGCACTTTTTGATTCAAGTAAGCCGCAATTTCTGGGGCATGAGCTTGCAGAATCGAGATTTCGGTGCGGGTGAGGTAATATTCATCCAGTTCGCAGATGGCATCGAATAGCTCTGCGCCTCGCTTGTCGTAGAGAAACTTAGGCGAAATCGACTTAGGAGACTGCATCAATCCTTGCAAAACTTCGCGACGAAAATTATCCAATGGCGGATGTAGATTATACAGCTGAACCGTAGACTGGAGGCGAGAATTTGTCATGGATAACCTAAAAAATTAATATGAATCTGGATACGGCTAACGCTTGGCTAAGCGAATGCCGCTAAACTGCCAGCGAGTGGCTGCCGGGAAAAAATTACGGTAGCTAGGGCGAACATGCTGAGGCGGCGTGACGCAAGAGCCGCCGCGCAGCACCATCTGGTTGCACATAAACTTGCCGTTGTACTCACCGACTGCTCCCGCTGCAATTTGAAAGCCGGGATAGGGCAAATAGGCGCTCTCTGTCCACTCCCAAACCTCTCCGTAGAGCTGATCAGGCCGAGCTTTGCCCGTCGCCGGGACAGGGTGCAGATAGCCTGCTCCCAGCAGATTGCCCTCGACTGCTGTAGCCGCTGCCGCAACTTCCCATTCGGCTTCAGTCGGCAGCCGCTGACCTGCCCAGCTGGCATAGGCGTTGGCTTCGTAAAAGCTGACGTGGCAAACAGGGGCTTGCAAATTGAGAGGCCGCAGCCCAGCTAGCGTCATCTCCCACCAGTCGCCGTCGATTTGCTCCCAGTAAAGCGGCGCTTGCCACTGCTGAGCCTGTACGGTCGCCCAGCCTTCGGCCAGCCAGTGAGCAGCTTGGCAATATCCCCCGGCCTGGATAAATTCGAGATATTCACCGTTGGTGACTAGCCGTGCCGCCAAATAGTAGTCGGGTAGATAGACCGGATGGCGCGGCAGCTCGTTGTCGAAGGCAAAGTCATCACCCTGGTAGCCGATGGGGTACAGCCCGCCCGCATAGTCGAGCCACTGCTCCTGCGAGACCATAGGCGCAGGAGCAGCAGGCAAATCAGCCCGATAGGCTGGACGCAGCGGGTTGAGCGCCAAAATATGCTTGATGTCAGTCAGCAACAGCTCTTGATGCTGCTGCTCGTGATGCAGCCCCAGCGTTACAAGTGACGCCAAGCTAGGCGCAAGCTGCCCCCCAAACCGGCTCAAGAGTTCCTGCATTGCCGCATCGACATAGGCGCGATATTGGTAGATTGTTTCGACCGTTGGCCGGGAGAGCAACCCTCGGTGAGCGCGGGGATGGCGGGCACCAATCGTTTCGTAGTAGGAGTTAAATAGATAGCCAAACTGGGGGTGAAAGACCTGATAGTTGGGTAAATGAGGCAGTAGCAAAAACGTCTCAAAGAACCAGGTGCTGTGAGCCAAATGCCACTTGGGCGGGCTGACATCGGGCATACTCTGCACCACATAGTCTTCGATTGCCAGCGGCTGGGCAATCCATTCGCTCAGCTGCCGGACTTGCCGGTAGCGCTCGGCCAAGCTCAATTTCTCACAGGAAAGCTCCGTAAGGGTAGAACATTGCATAGATTTTAGAAAGTAACGGCGAATTCTGCGGTGGATTGAGGGAACGAGCGAGATTCTAATTTAGACTGTAAAAGATACTGGTTTAATGATTACCTGATTGTCTTCCATCGCGCAAGGTTTTAGACATCCAAATTAATTCATCCATGAATCGCTTGAGCCGCCGCTGGTATGTCTCTAGATCAATTAATTGATTTGAATCATTAAATAGACTCTGAACATTGCTGAAATTTAGATCGTAAAAGGTGGTGACTAACCCCAGCTCCCGCATCACAGGTAGAAGATTCTGGATCACTCGCGCTCCGCCAAACGAGCCAGCCGAAACGCCGCACAGCCCAACTGCCTTGTGGATATATTCCTTGAGACAGGTATCGAGTACATGCTTCAGCGAACCAGGATAACCGTGATTATATTCTGGCACCACTATGATCAGCCCATCCGCCCGCTGCATCAGTGCTGAGAAGCCCGGATCTTTGATTGTTTCACCTTCATCATTAAATGGAATATTTAGCGTCTGGATATCGATTAGCTCAGTCTCTAGCTCAGGAAGCTGCTCAATTTGCTGCACTACAAACTGAGCGACTCGCTCACTCTGACGATCTTGCCGGGTTGTCCCCAAAATTACCGGAATAAATAATGCTGTATCAGACATAACCAGCAGTTGCCTCAATTTCATCTCCGATCTAAGCATAGTCAATGCAGCTTCCGCATTATCCCGGCGACGGAGCTGTAGCGGCATTCTGCTCTTGAATCAACACGTTTTGAATGATTCCTTCAAGTAGTTGGCGAGTCTTAAGCTAGGCTTGTTTAAGCTTTTCATCTGCTGGATGCGTTCGGTGAAGAGTTACGGTCAATGTTTAACCTGAAGTTATCTTCTCCTGGTCGGCCTCGAAAAAAATGATTTTCTGATGAGAATTGACCCAAGAACGCTAAGAACGACATCGCCAGCCATATTTATCCCCAGAAATGGACGATGGCCAATACGGGGCTTTTCCGCTACATCGCCAACTGACGTTCTGCCATCTGCTTAAACAGTCCGGGCTGTGCTACTAATTCCTCAAATCCGCCTTGCTGAACTACCTGCCCCGCCTGGATCACATAGATGCGGTCAGCGCTGCGAATCGTGCTGAGCCGATGGGCAATCACAATACGGGTCACGCCTAAGCGATCGAGGCTATCGGTGACAATCGCCTGCGTATTGTTGTCAAGGGCGCTGGTGGCTTCGTCAAACAGCAGCATCTGCGGCTTCAGCGCTAGCGCCCGCGCAATCATCAGCCGCTGCCGCTGTCCGCCCGAAAAATTGGTGCCGCCTTCGCTGATAAACGTATGCATTCCCATCGGCAGCGCCTGAATATCGTCAGACAGACCGGCCATTTCAGCCGCTGCCCAGGCATCCGTCATCGAAATTAAGGCATTCCCCGAAATATTCTCAAACAGCGTCCCGGCATTCATCCGGCTATTTTGCAGCACCACGCCGAGCTGCCGCCGCACTGCTGTAATTTCCACTCCGGCTAGATCTTGGCCGTCATAGTAAATTGTGCCGTCCGCCGGACTGTCAAACCCCAGCAGCAGCCGCAGCAGGGTAGATTTGCCGGAGCCAGAGGGCCCAACAATGGCCACAAACTCGCCTGGATCAGCCCGCAGGCTGACCTGATCCAGCGTCAAGGGCCCGTCAGTTCGGTAACGAAAGGTCACTCGATCGATCAGCACCTGGCCTTTCAGCTTGCCGGGGTCAGATTTGTCGGGGTCAACTTCTGGTTCGGCGGCCAAAATTGGCTGCGAGCGCTGCCAGAGCGTCACGACTTCTAGGACGTTAATCAGCGTGTTGCTGAGGTTGGTCACACCGCTCATAAAGATGCCAAATGCGGCGCTGAAGGCCAAAAACGTGCCGGTCGAAATGCCGTTGCCGCTCTGCATCAGCTGCACCAGCAGCCAAAACAGCAGCAGCGCGGTCACTGTCGGCATGACGGTGTTAAAAATCGTGACGCTGTTTTCAATATACTGCGTGCTCAAATCCAGCTTTAACCGCGCTGTATATTTCTTGCCCCAGGTGGCAAAAGCACGTTCTTCTGCGCCGGCCAGCCGCAGCTTTGGCACTGCCCCTAATAGCTGTACCAGGAGCCCAAAAATTTCGCCCTCAATCTCTAGCAAAGGCCGGGTTTTACGCAGCAGCAGCACTCCAGAAACTACCGTAAACAGCACTGTCGTCAGCGCCACAGGCAGCGCCACCAAAGCTAGCTGCGGGCTATAGCTGAGCATCAGGCCAAAGCTGATCAGGGCAAACAGGCTGGCGAGCAGGGTTTGAATGGTCGAGCCAGTCAGCTTGCGGTAGATCTTGCTAATGCCCGACACCCGCGATTCTAAGTCGCCAATCGCATAGTCGCGGAAAAAAGTCGGCTTCAGCTGAAGCAGTCGATCCCAGACTGCGGCTTGCAGTTCGGCTTCCGAAATTGTATTCAGCCGAATCGCTGCCATCCCTTGAATCAACTCCAGTCCAGCCGAGCCTAACGCCGCAAACAGCAGCCCCAGACTCACCTGCCACAGGAGCGTCTGATCGCCCACAGGCAGCGCTGCATCAATAATCAGCCCAGTCGCCAGCGGAAACAGCAGGCTGACCAGCGTAACTCCGATTCCCATCAGCCCAAACACCAGCAGATCTCTGCGCCGTCCGTGCAGCGCAAACTGCATCAGATCCCAGACGTTCAGCGCCTGGTGCGGCAGCGCCCGATAGAACATAAAGGCGCGTGGCTCTAGCGTCGCGGCTACGGCGGCTGTGACCATTTGCCGTCGCGGCGAAGCGTTTAGCTCTGGGTGCGGGTCGTACAGCTGATAGTGGTCGCCAGCAACCGGCAGCAGCGCCACCGGAGCATGGTTGTCGCGGCGATAGGCAATCAGCGCCCCGCAGTCTTGCTGCCACCAGCCCTGGCGCAGCAGCACCCGCCGCAGCCGCAGCCTAGAGGCTCGCCCAATTGCCTCTAGCGGATCGCGCATGACCACGCCGCGATCGGAATCAGCAGGCGGTCGAATTGTCACGCCCAGCCTCTGACCCACAGCTCCAGCCACGCTCAACAGCGCGTCTAGCTCGTCGCGGGTCGCGGGCGGCTGCACCGAGATCGGCTTCAGTACCGAGGCCAGGTTTTGCAACGTCTGCTGCATCGCCTGTCGATTGAGCCGCTGCCGCTGCTCGAACTGCTGTTGAGCCAGCTGATCGGCCTCAGCTGCACTCACGCTCAGGGCTTCTAGCAGCCAGCGATGCAGCAGCCGAATCCCCTGCTGCATCTGGGCAGCATCCAGCGCGGCGGTGGGCTGAGTCTCAAGCTCGACTGGGCTAGCGGTGACTAGCCAGCTGCCGGCGATCGGCAAGATCCCAGTTTCAGCGGTGAGTCGTAGCGCCTCCAGCCCCAGCCAGCGCGCTTCACCCTGCCGGATTTGCACCCAGAACATCTGATTGCGGGGTGGCTGTAAAACTTGCCCATGCATCAATGACATAAATTCACTAATGTCAGGGCTGCGCGTTGGTTCGGGCTGGGGCAAGCGGTCAATCTGGCTTAGATGCAGCAGCCAAGCCTCTGCCAGAGCAGCGCGTTCAGCGGCGGGCAACGCGCTCAAGGGCTGCATGGCAAGCTCAGCAGGCTCAATCGGCACTGCCAGCAGCCCTGCATCAGGGGCATCGCTGCCAAAGAGCGCCTGTCCAGCAGCACAGCTGAATAGGTAATGACGTTCGCCAACTGGACGGCCTGCCGCCAGCGAAACCGCAAAAACTGCCACTGAACCAGACTGAATTAGATAAACCTGATCAGGTTGGTTCAGCAATAGCGGTGCATTTGCCCGAAGCGACTCGGTTTCCATAGGTTTCTATAGGGAAATTTTTCTCAGGAAATTCTTATGAAAAGCGCAGGGTAATTCTCATAAAGTTTAGAAATTACAGGGCATAAATTTATCCTCAATTAAAACTAAAATCATCAATCTAAATAATTGACTTCAATCAATTTAGTAGAGTCGATCTAAGCGGATCAAATCAGCGAGCGACTTAAATCTACCAGATAACAATCAACCCTGTAAATTACAAGGATTTATGACATGCTCAGGTAATTGCTGCCATCAATAGGGCTTTAGGTGCTGATATACTGTCTAAGCTTGAGTGTTAGTCTGGAATTGGGTTTCGCCCAGGCCAGCTTCCGCTATCACGAGAAAATTTGCAACCTGTGAGTTCATCTGAGAGCTTAGAAAAATAAAGATCAATATCTCAATATATGTTTACAGATTTTGGCTAAATTGTAATTAGGCAGCAGAACTGAGATTGACGTTAAGCAAAGATTAAGGCAGCAGAAATTAGCAGAATTTGTGCTGTACGGAAAACCCCACTCAATCATTTTTGGAAAAATCGTAATTAATCCGCTATAGTTGCAAATAGACAGGTATGTCAGCGTACTTCCCCTGTAGCGCGATTTGTTTGTTACTGCCTGTTCGTTTTGACGGCTAAAGCTGCCTCAACAAACTCAAACTCAGAATGCCTTTGCAGGCAATTTTGCAAATACATAGGAGAATTTTATGTCTACGGAAAAAGAAGAGCTGAACCAGGACGAACTGACCACAGTATCGGGTGGCGAAGATGGTGGCCAATATTCCAAGAAAAACTTGGGACTGAGCGCCGAAGAACTGAGCGCTGATGAAACTGCTACTATTGCGGGCGGTGAAGACGGCGGCCAATACTCTAAGAAAAACTTGGGATTGAGCGCTGAAGAACTGAGCGCTGATGAAACTGCCACTATTGCGGGCGGTGCAGATGGTGGCCAATACTCTAAGCGCAGCGAAGAGCTGAGCACCGACGATCTCTCGAATGTGGCGGGCGGTGCCGATGGCGGTCAATATTACCACAAGCCTTCCAGCGAAGAGTAAGGATCGAGTTTGCGCTCTGATCTTGTGATCTAAATATGCCGCCGTAGCTCCAAACAGCTGACGGCGGTATTTTTTATGCCGCCGTCAGCTGTTCTTACCCAGCTTCACTGCTAATCAGATTTCGGTACGACCCGTCATTCTCCCAGAGTGTCTCATGCGTTCCGCGCTGCACCACCTTACCGCGTTCCAGCACGATAATCTCGTCGCAGTCGCGGATGGTGCTGAGCCGATGCGCCACAATCAGGCAGGTGCAGCCGCGTCGCCGCAGATTTTGGTCAATCCGCTTCTCGGTTTCAGAGTCGAGGGCGCTGGTGGCCTCATCCATAATCAGGATCGACGGCTGATTCACCAAAGCTCTGGCAATCTCTAGCCGCTGCCGCTGTCCGCCGCTGAGATTGGTCGCACCCTCGCTCAGCTCAGCGCTGTAGCCGCCCGGAATCGACAGCACCACATCGTGAATCACGGCATCCTCGCAGGCTTTTTGCAGCGCGCTATCGGGAATGGTTGCATCCCAGAGCGTCAGGTTGTGGCGCACCGTATCCGCAAACAGCAGAATATCTTGATCCACCACCGCAATCGAATCGGTCAGCACCGAGCGCGGAATTTGAGCCCGCGCAACGCCATCGAACCGAATTTCGCCCTGCCAGGGTTCATAGAGACCCGATACAATCCGGGCGATGGTCGATTTGCCCGAACCGCTGCCGCCAATCAGCGCCACCCGCTGCCCGGGCGCAATCGAGAGGCTAAAGTCCTGAATCAGCGGCGCGCTGCCCTGGCTGTAGCCAAACGAAATGCGCTCTAGCTCAACGTAGCCCTGTAAGCGATGGCCGGTGAAGCTGAGCGGCTGCGGCGTTGCGCCTGCATCTAGTCCTAAAGCGGTAATATTGGCCAGCGTGGGGTCAACTGCGTTATCCAGCACATCGTCTAGGCGCACCAGATTTCCAGCTAGATCCTGCATGGTTTTGCCAAACTTGACCAGGTTGTTGATCGGCGTCAGGAAGCTGCGGGTTAAAAGCTGAAACGCCAGCAGCATCCCAATGGTCATCTTGCCCTGCAAAATCAGCCCGCCGCCCACGCCCAGCAGCGCCACCATGCTCAGCGTGGAGAGCAGCGAAGGCAGCACGCCAATCCGCTGCGACACCAGCGCCAGCTCAGAGCGAGCGTTGGTCGCCTTAGTATAGAACCCAGCCCAGCGGGCAAAAAAGTCAGACTCTAGCCCCGAAGCTTTCAGAGTTTCGATGCTTTGCAGTCCGGCAATCGCCACGCCGTCTACTTTGCCAAAGTCACGCGAGATGCGGCTGTTCACGTCAATCCGGCGCTGCGCCACCCATTGCAGCACCGCGACGTTGAGCAGGGCAAAGCAGACCACAATCACCGTCAGCAGCGGGCTATATTGCAGCATCAGCAGCGCATAAAACCCGACCAGCACTGCGCTAATAATCGTGGTGGTGACTTCACCAGAGAGCACTTCAGCAACCTGATCATTAATGCTAACCCGGCTGCTGATTTCACCCGGAAACCGCTGAGCATAAAACCCGGCAGGCAGCCGCAGCACGTGCCAGACAAACTGACTGGCCAAGCTCACCGATAGCTTCATCCGTAGTTTGCGCAATGCCTGAAGCTGCCAAGCCGTCAGCAGAGCTTGCAGCGTCAGCGCTAGCAGGGTGGCCAGCAGCAGCCCTGGAAACCAGCTGAGCTGCCCTCGCACCAGCACCTGATCGACAAATAGCTGGCTGAATACCGGCAGCGCTAAATTGGGGATCACCAGCAGAAACCCGGCGGCAATGCAGTAAAGCAGCGCCGGATAGGACTGCCGCAGCCGCAGCCGCAGCGATCCCACAACGCTTTTTTTCCGCCCGCCGCGCTGGAATGCTTCACCGGGCTGCATGGTCAGTACCACGCCGGTATAGCTCTGATTGAATTCTTCCATCGCAATCGAGCGCCGCCCGCTGGCCGGATCGTTGAGATAGACCAGGCTGCGATCTGCGTTGAAGCCTTCGACGACTAAAAAATGCTCGAAGCGCCAAAAGACAATATAGGGCGGCGGCAGCTCTAGCAGACGCTCTAGCGTTTTTTTGTAGCCTTTGGCAATCAGCCCGTAGTTTTGGGCGGCCTTAAGGATGTTGGCTGCCGAACTGCCCTCGCGCGAGACGCCGCAGGCTTGCCGCAGCTCAGCCAGCGGCACAATTCGGCCATAGTAGCCCAGGATGATGCCCAGAGCTGCCGCGCCGCATTCAACCGCCTCAATTTGCAGCAGCACTGGCGTTTTGACTCGTAGAGCCTTGGCTTTTGCCTGGGTGGGTGACTGCTGCTGTGAAGGCTTGCCAAGCTCTGCCCAGCGTTCGGTTAGGATATTCATTGCGGTATGCTCACGGTAACGGATGGAGCTAGCTTGTCGGCTAAGTGAAGTATCGGCTAAGTGAAGTATCGGCTAAGTGAAGTCAAGATGCAGTTCACTGCAAAATTTACTTCAAGAACGGAAACACATAGCTGATCGGTGAACGTCGCTGCAACACGACCTTAGACCGAGTGGGAATCTGGTTGGAGAGCGGCTGGTTCGGGCCAGCTGACATTGACCACTGGTATCCCGTCAGGTTATTGGGGTTGGCATCTAGTTCAGCGGTGACTTCTAGTGCCGCAGGCACGTAGATCAGCTGCGCCAGCTCAGGGTTGCCGATGCGATGCGCCACGGCCTGCTCGGTGACGGCAGTAGGCGAAACGGCGGTCACAGTTGCCTCTAGACCGCCATATTCCTGCACGTTGACGGTATCTGGCACAATCAAAATCCGATCCCCCGGCTGGATCTGCTTGCCTTGGGCAATCGGGAAATAGCTGAGGCTGAGCAGCGATTTGTTGGGGGCTTCGCTCAAGAGCAGTCCCCTCGCTTCGACTGACATAGGAATTTTGCCAACCACGCTCCAGATTAGCGCGCCGATCAACAGCAGCCCAACTGAAGCGAGCGGCAGCCAGTCTTTGAGGTTTGTCACCTGCATTAGCTGATCTAGCTGTTCCACTGAGGAAGCCTGCTCTAGCGCTTCCGGGCGGAAAATTGGGTTAGGACGATTGATCGGTTCGTTGGCCATATTTGGGGTGATGCGAGTGAATGCGAGTGAACCTAACGTGAGCGAAGTAAAGTTTTTACAGGTTGGTTGGAGCTAAACTTTTTGAGATCTAAACTTTGACATCCAGCTGTTTTAACAGCCAGTTAAACTTAGCGCGTGCCACTGTCATTTGCTGTAACACTTCTCCACTTAAGACTTCCTCCTGATCGCGCAGCTGGTTGAGCGCTGACAGAGAGAGCCGCTCAGCCAGCAGATACAGCAAAATCTGCTGGGTGCGTTCGGCAGTCAGGCTGGCCAAGGCTCGATAAAGCCGGGAGGCAAACCAGGGATCTGCCTGAAGCTGAGCATTCAAGAGCGAAAGCGGCACGGTCAGCAGCAGCGCCTCGCCTGGAGCCTCTATTGTATAGGGATTTGCCCCCAGACCCAGCAGCTGCCCAATGCCCAAGATTTCACCGGGCTGTACTTCAGCGACATATTCTGCGGCGGTAGATTCGACCGCCCCAAATGCTAGTGACAGCGCCTGACGCTGCTGATTGCAAACAAACAGAGCCAGATTGCCCTTCAGCAAAATATAGATCGCATCTAATGGCTTACCTTCTAAAATTCGCCAACCTGGCTCGACGCGCTGCACCTGCCCTCGATTGCTGAACCAGCAAAGGTCGCTGTCATGTAAACAGCTAAAGGTTAAGAGCATTCCTTTTTGAAAGAGTGACTGCATTACCAGCGTGCGGGGCGAGCGTTGAATAATTTCCTGCTGACGCTGAGCGAGCAACAGCGCTATCGCCCGAAAAAACCGCGCGCCAAATGCTTCATCTTGCTGTAGCTTGTTCAGCATTACAGATTGCGGAATCGCTAGCAGAAGCGTTGGCTCTTTTGCCTGCACCGTTACAGGCAGCCTGTGGCTGTTAAACAAAAAGAAGCTGCCCATAATATCCCCGCAGGACAGCACTGCAATTTCTGATAGGCTACTTCCTTCGCCTAATAGCAATGACAGAGAACCTTCCAAAATCAGGGACATATCATAGTCAGTGGCTCCCTGCTCTAGCACAGTTTCGCCTGTTTCCCATCGGCGACTCTGCCCGACGGCAGCCATCCAATCGATATCGCTCCGAGTGAGTTCTCTCAGCATAATTTCTGTCATGGCATACCTGACTAGATCCTGACTAGATAAGGATATCTACTGGTGAGTGTACCAAGAAAAGTCTCTGACAGCCTGAGAATCAGCTGAGGTATGAGCGCCTACAGGATGCCTAGATAAATTTCAGCGGAGTTAGCGTTAGCACCAGAATAGCAGTTAGGCCAGCCGCTTTGAAATTAGCTTTATTCCTGAAAATCAGCGTAAAACTGTTATCTTGAGCTGAAATCTCGATATGGCGGCTCCTATCAGCTTCCCTCCCTCTGTGCCAAATTCTGCAAAAAAAACCGCCGAACCTGAGTCGGCGGGAAGATTGGAGCTCCATAGGTCGAAAGCCTAGACTAAGGCTAGGCTTGAGTATTGTCGTAAATCTCCCAGGTTGACCCATTGTCGATGCCACCTGCTAGACCTGCTAGCTGTTCTGGCGCTAGCTCTCCAGCCGCCAGTTGGGCAATTCCAGTCTTGAGGTCTTCGGGGGTAAACTCAAAGCTGTGAGCGGCTCCTAGCTTGACCATATCGGCCTGAAGCGCTTCACTGCTGCCAATCGACTGAAGTAAATTGAACACGGCTTTAACTGACATATTTCTCTCCTGGACTTACTAGATTAATCTTGAGCAATCTTGATTACTTAAAATGCTTGATTACTTAAAATAATAGCGCTGCAAGCTGAGCTGAGCCTGAGAGCCAACTGAATATAAGCAATTCTCGCCCGCTTGCCTGGAGCGAGCGGAAGTCTTTGAATTGCAACCATGCAAGTCTAGCCTATATGCGTGGATTGTACAGCGATGCGTGAGCTAAAGCAATCTAATCCAAACCGGAATAGAGACGCTGCCGATAGCGTCTCATATACAGTTCCTTTGCAGGAAAAGATAAATAGAAAATTCAGCCTCAAGGGCTTACTCTACTTCACCTGATCAGACGGAAACTCAGTGACGTTGCCTGTGCCGACTGCTACTACTACATCGAAAGTTGAGCAGTAGGAAAAAGTGACGTTGTTGGCTTTGTTGTACAGATTCACGACCATGCCAGCGCCACCGGGCTGAATTCCAACGGGTTCGAGATCGCCATAGAAAAAGCGACGCAGCTGATCGCCACTGCCAATTTGCCCTTTGCTGCGGGTAATCAAATCAATCTTTTGCTGAGGTGTCATCTCCTGCGCCGCTGCTTCAACCAGCGCCGGACTGATCGCTCTAAACGGAACGTCCCAAACCGTGACCAAACCGGCCAATGCAACACCTGCAACCCAGGAAGCTAATTTCATTTTGTCCATTCATAAATTGGCTGGGAGCAGCATATCCCCAACGCTCATTGGGTTCCATGATTGAAATCAAGTCGCAACATTTCTTCGCAATACCTGAATACTGCGTTTCTGTCGGGCAATCACGCCCTCATTTTCTAGCTGAGCCAGCGCCCGCGAGATCGCTTCGGGGGTGAGCGCTAGGTCTTCCGCAATCCGGCGCAGCGGCTGGTCAAGTTTGATCAAGCTCTGCTCAGGCTGCATGGATATCAGCAGATATTGCAGCATTCGGTCGCGGGCAGAGCGAATGCTACGCAGCTCCAACAATATTTTGGCTTGGTGCAGTCGCCATGCGAGCTGTGCCATCAGCAGCTCTGCTAAGTCTGAAGATTGCCGCATGGCCTGAAGCAGTAGATATTTGGGCAAGATGGCAATGCGTGAGGCAGACTCAGCAATGGCCGTGCAGTCGTAGCTTGCGATAAACAGCGCGACTTCAGCAAAACTTTCACCCGCCTGAACTCGATAGTGATTCACAGTCTGCCCGTCTGCCGTGTAGTGCAACAGCCGGATCTGACCCGACTCCAGCCAAAACATCGCCTGCGCTGCCTCGCCTTTGTGAAATATCGCTTCTCTCTCTTCCAAGTCTTGGTACTCGATCAATGCCTGCAAATCGATTGGGAGCTGCTCAGGTTTGAAGCTGTCCATCTTCATTAAACGAACCTATCAGAACTGACAAGTTTGATTCATAGCACCTAATCTCACGTCTCGGCAACTGCTGTCTAAGCTCCCGTTGCTGCCAAAAAAGGCGAAAACTCTGGCGCTGAGCCGCGCAGAGGCAGGCTATTTGCCACTGCAATGCCATGCTCTAGCCGAAAGCGTCGCCGCCGCTCTGCCCCTGCATCGGTCGCAATTTCTGCTCCTTGCCAAATCACCTGCATGGGGATTTAGCGCCAGATTGCCGAAAGTATTGAATCAAAACTGTCTGATTGATTAGGGACAGCGCTGGCTAAATCTGCTATATTCCATGAGTAATTCTTTGACTCTAAGGTAAAGACCCAATGGTCAACAGCGAATCAAACAGCCAG